>JAWLDD010000044.1:0-11596 GCA_041686815.1 Candidatus Atribacteria bacterium
GTACAAAGAGACAATCGGTAGCATTGTGAAACAACTGCCTATACTTTTCTTCTCTTTGCTGAAGGGCCTGGAGCGCTTGTTCACGATCCGATACGTCACGGACTATGCTAATAAGAAGGTCTTTATCCTCCATTTTAATGGCGTGGGTGCTTACCTCTATGGGAAATGAGCTGCCATCCTTACGAAAATGTATGGCTTTGAAAAAGATCCATGACTCCTTGGTTTGAGCCATTTGTTGCTCTGTTAGACTCCAGTTTTTCCTTAGGACACTTATGTTTATCGAAAGGAGTTCTTGGTATGAATAGCCATAAGCCATTACAGCAGCCTTATTTGCATCAACTATCTTACCGTCGAAATCAATAAGCAGTGCAATGTCGCGTAAATCCTCAAAGAATATTCTATACATACCATAACAATATCCCTTGGCTTCCGTATTACCCTTCATTTCGCCTCTCATTCCCCCAAATCTATTTAATTGTCCTTCAGCCTATGATTATTCTACACTGCATAGTTGTAAAGCTTAGGTAAACTAGCTATCCAAAATCCATTAAACGATTTGTTCAGTATAAACTTTCTTTACTGCCGTTAGATTTCCATTTATATTTAAGTAAGTGTTATCATAATAACAGGCTGCGGTAATTTTCCCCTTTTTATCTAAAACTCTGCAATAGGTAGATATTCCCATTGGAGAACCCAAAGTGCCTGCAGTGATATTTTTTTCGGCTATCAAAACTCCTCCACGTACTATACTGTTTAACTTTTTGAAGACAATTTCATTTTTGGCAATCATATTTGTTTGGAAACAACCTTTACCTGTACAAATAATATCACCATTTGATTGTATAACTGAGCTTTGACTATAATTAAATACCACATTGGCATTCCGACTGTTATCTAGCTCTATAACTTCAGAATATTCACGGATATCCTTTATAACCTTTAACAGTTTCTGTGCGCTGTTTATGCGATATGCATTAATCCCTAACAGCGAATGACTGATTGTATCTAAAACACTAGAAAGCCCCATTTTACTGTTATCCTCTAAAACCGGCAATAGCTTCTCTAAATTTTTTATGAAATCCTTCAGAAGACCCTTCTCGTTAAATTGCGAAAAGACAAACTCGCTGATCATAGCCTGTCTGCCATAGATTTCCATGGACTTGATTCTTTTATATATATCTTCAAGGGTCCAAACCATCCTCTTAATCTTAGGTAATACGATTAGATAAGCGATAATATCCCCACCGGATATTACCTTTCCGTTTATAATCCTGCCATAAACTCTTATATCGCCTTCTCCATAAAGGGAAGCATCATAAACGCTTCCATAAACTGTGATATGACCTCCTGCTGTTACCTTGGTGCCTTTTACAACATTTCCCTTAATTATAACATCACCGTCAAAAGAAACGTTACCCGTACTTACATCTACATCCCTTGATATAACCAATACTGGCATGACGCTGACCGCTCCTCCACTTATAAATGGCCGCCCATCTATAGCTGCTACTATTTTTGAGTCTTCTAACACTATTGCTCCTTTACCTGCGGAGAGGGGTCTTTCCTTACCCTGTCGTGCCTTTAATACCTCACCTGTAACAGTTGTTCCATCTCTACCCGGTATAGCGGGTAATGTTCTTATAGCAAGTACTTCTCCAGCTTGTACCGTGGGTATTATAGTATGATCAAGAAGATCTACCTTCTTATCAGAATCCAGCTTTGGATTTCGATAGCTATATCTATTGAAAAGATATTCAATTTGACTATCTATTCCATGAATGGGCTGACGGCCTTGTGCCACAATAGCACTGCCGCCTGAAGGGGATTCAGCCAATTTTTTCACCGCTTCCACGTCGATTAGCTCCATCATAACTTTGGCAGCCATCAAGTGTTTCATGCATTCTTCAAATGTTGTTTTCGGTGGAGGTACTTCATGATAACCAGCTCGTATATATATTCTATTGCACCGTTTTGTATCCTTGACAAAATAATTTCTTCCCGGCTTTGGCATAATTTTTAATACGGCTTGCATTTTATCTCTAGTTATCTCTACTTCTATATCCGTTGATGGAGAAACATTCTTATTCTCTATTTCAATCCAATCATCCTCCCTAACAAAGGAAGTGCCCATAACCCTTTCACCATTAATATATACTTCTAGTTCGGTGGTCTCTACAATGATGGATGCATATTTCCCCATTCCCATAGGATCAGTCACCTTTACCCTGCCCTGGGCTATTTCCACATAACCATCCTTCACCTCATTGGGTTCCTCTTCTTTTCTTTCTTCAATTTTCATAACCTTGTAAAGTCCTTCTCGCTTGATCAATCCCCAAAATAGGGATAGAGGTTGTCTAAGAGTGAGAATTCTAATTTGCTTCCTGTCACATTGCATTGCTTGTACCGCTAGATTAATGGCATGTTCTAAGCTGGTTGCCTTAATCTCCATAATTCCACCCCCTTTGCATTTATTTTCCTCCCAATCCATGGGTTTACTTCTCAAATTCCAGGTTATCCAATATCATATCTATAGTTTGTAACATTCTATCTTTTAACGGAAAACTATATCCAGTTATCCTCCACCTATAGGAAACTCCATGAAAGACACCTTGGATAATATCCGCTAAACTCTCAGAATCAATATTTTGGGAGATTTCATCTCTTTCCTTCCCTCTTTCAACTAGATAGATCAGGAATTGGAATCGTTCTTTGAATATTTTGCTTATAAAATCAGCTAACTGAGCTTCATTGATAAATACATCGTAGCTATATGCTAAAGATACTATGTCCGGATAATTATTGTAATACTCGGCGTAAGATGTTATGAAGTAGCGTACAGAATCCTTGAAACCCATATCTCTAACTCTCAAAGAATTCATGATATCCTTATCATATTGTGAAAATTGATCTAACATTGCTAATATGATCTCATTTTTGTTCTTAAAATGTCTGAAGATGGTGCCTTCGGATATCTCCTGCCTTTGAGCAATCTCTTTTGTGGTTAATCCCTGTATCCCAAGCTCACTCATGATTTCAATTGCAGTTAGAACGATACTGTCTCTCCTATGTAGTAGATCCATGTATTCCCTACACCTCCCATAGGTGTGAGTGTTCACTCACTCCTATAATCATGATATATGGTAAGTTTATCCTTGTCAATATATTCTGTCGATTTTTGTCTCTTTTTCTCTAATTTTTCAATTAATTAAGCCTCTCACATCCTTATGTTTATATTAATTTATTTTATGATTTAATATTTTAATATTTATTATGCTTTATTTTAAATATTTTAATTTGAATATTGACTTATTTTATATATAGGGTATAATTATATCAACAAGGATGAAATCAACAATTATTCGAGAGGAGGGAATAGACTTGTCTTACCCTGTTATAAACAAATGCTCTGTATGCGGAGAAAAACTCAATGTAACTTGCCTTAGTTGTGCACGGTGTGATACTGAATATCGAGGCGATTTCCACTTTGATAAGTTTAGCTATTTAACTGCTGAGCAAAAGTACTTTATAGAAATCTTCCTAAAGTGCAGAGGAAACATTAGAGAAGTTGAAAAGGAGCTAAACATCTCCTACCCCACCGTTAGATCTAGACTGGATGATATAATTCATGCCTTGGGATACGATTTGCCCAGGGAAAGTCCCCAGATAAACAAAAAAGAGATAATAGATTCATTGAGCAAAGGCGAAATTACTTACCAAGAAGCCATGAAGATGATCAAAGGTAAAGATTAAAAAAAGAAAGGGTGTATATCAATGAGAGAGGAAATCAAGAAAATCCTTAAAATGATCGAAGATGGTCATATAACTGCTGAAGAGGGTGAGAAACTTATAGAAGCCTTGGATGAACAAAAGTCAGAAGTTTCCTTATACCATTCACAGGGCTCAAGCTCCAACCCTAGGTTCATTAAGGTTCGCATAGCCGAAGAAGGAAAGAATAAGGTCAATGTAACTATCCCAATCTCCCTGGTCGAGGTAGGCCTTAAAATTGGTGCAAAGATCGGACCGAAGTTCGCACCGAAGACAGAAGTGCTACAGGAAATCGACTTTGAAGAATTGATGCAAGCCATTAGAGAAGGAGCACGTGGTAAACTGGTAGACATTCAGGATGATGACAATCAGGTAGAGGTATTTGTAGAATAAAATTAGGTAGGGATTGCTATGTATAATATGAGTGTCTTAGAGAAGCTGGAAAGGGGCGCTATATCCGTAGAAGAAGCCATAACTATGCTAAAACATCCTCCTAAACCTGAGCCCCTCCCCATGGGCAGTATTTTAATGGTAAGAATACGGGATGAAGACAAAGAACTGACTATTCCTGTTCCTCTGCTCCTCATAAACCTGGCTTTCCTATTGAGTAAATTGGGGCTAGGAATAGCAGATAGGTTTAGCGATAGTCAGGAAGTAAAGAAGATTAACAACATAGTTAAATATATTAGCTATAGAGATATGAAAAAACTGGTGGATTGTTTACGTATATGTAAATCCACCGGGTTTGTGGAAGTACACAACGAGGAGAGTATGGTGGCCATCAACGTTAACTAATGATAAGCATATAGGAAGCATGTTGATAAGAAAATGGATTTATGAAGGAATCCTCCAACAACTTATAAGAAAGGCTTCTAAGGGAAGTGCCGTCAATAATCCTACAGCGATGGGACGTATAAGGCAGCTTCCCTATTTCTTTTGGAGGATGACGGAATAAACCATTTTCGCATGTTTAACTAGCTCAATGGGTTTATTTGATCAATGCCCTTGCCTTCTCAACTCATTTAGCTTCCTAGCTATTTCTAGGTATTTTTTATTTAACTCTTCTTTCTCCTCTTCATCCAGAGTGCTATCCAGCTTCCCGCCTAGATATGCTAGTTCTACTTCCAGCTTCATAATGCTTTCTGTCAAGCCTCTGCGCTGCTTTTCTTTTTCCTCATCTTCCTTACTCTGCCTTGTCTTACTTAAAAAATATTGGTAGTCCCCTTCAAAACATTGTAGTTTTTTATCCCCTATAACAAATATTCTAGTAGCCAGCCTATTTATAAAATATCTGTCATGGGATACAAAGATTAGGCTGCCTTGGAATTGTTCCAATGCCTCCTCAACCTTTTCCTTTGATTCGATATCCATATAGTTGGTGGGTTCATCCAGTACCAACAGATTGGCACCGGATAATATAAGCTTTGCAAAGGCTACCCTGCCCTTCTCTCCCATGCTTAGATTGGTAATCTTCTTATACACGTCATCTCCCCTAAAGAGAAGGCATGCCAACAACAATCTAACCTCTTGAAGGGTTGCACCTTCTCCTAATACTTCATCCAGTATAGTGGCTTCATAGTTGAGATTTTCAAGCTCTTGGGAGAAATAGGCTATTTTCACTGAAGGGCCCACCCTAAGGGTACCGCTATAGTCATCATATAACCCACATAGGATTTTCAAAAGAGTTGACTTCCCCGATCCATTGGCACCTATAACGGCGATCTTATCCCTTCGCTCAACGTTGAAGGATATATTCTTTAGAATTTCCTTTGAGCCAAAGCTTTTACTGATGTTCTTGCCTTGGATAAGAAACCGTGGAAATTTCCTACCTATGATATTCTTATTTATCACATCAAAGGCAGGGGACAGTTCCTTTCGCGGCTTTTCTACCTTTTCTCTTTCCAAACGTTCCAATTGAGTTTTCTTAGCCTTTAAAGTGCCGGCCTGCTTTTTAGCCCTTGCTCTTAGATAATCATTTTGACCCGCTGATTTATGAGCTCTATGATACCAATTCTCTCTATCACTTATCATTCCTCTTAACTCTTGGATCCTGGTTTGCTGCTTCTCGTATTCCCTCTCTATGCTCTTTCTCTCTATTTCCTTCTGGATCCTATAATTGGTATAGTTACCTCCATAAACCTTTAGCCCTTGTCTGGTCAATTCCCATATTCGGTTTACCGTACTGTCTAGGAAAAAACGGTCATGGGAAATTACCAGCATTGGTTTATCCAGATTCTTGATAAACTCCTCCAGCCATTCATAACTGTCCATATCCAAGTGATTGGTTGGTTCATCCAGCACTAAAAGATCATATTCACCTGCAAACATTCTGGACAGCACCAGCTTTGTCTTTTCTCCGCCGCTAAGGCTTTCGGCTTGCTGATCCCATTTTTCTTCATTCAACCCTACCTTGTTGAGTACCATTTTGGCTAATGCTTCTGCCTCTTCAATGCTTCCTCTGTCATTGATCTTTTTTATATGATCTAATATGTCTTCATATACGGTGATTCCCTGTTCAAATTCTGGATACTGCTGGATATACAAGATTTTCAAATGAGAGGGGGTATATCTTATATCCCCTGTATCCTTATCTTCCTTGCCGGTTAGGACGTTGACCAAGGTTGTTTTGCCCACTCCATTGGCTCCAATGAGGCCAATTTTATCCTCATGGTTGATTTGTCCGCTTAAGTTTTCAAAAATAATCTTTCCGTCATAAGCTTTAGAAACATCGGTAAAACTTAATTTCATAATATCATCTCCCTGTAACCCATTTATAGGAAATGATAGCAAAAACGCTCTTGCATTATATACAAAAAGCTGCAGCAAACACACCAGGTGTTGTACTGCAGCACATGTACCTATAAAAGCTATAATCTCTGAAAATAAAAGTTAGCTTTAATCCTTATTCCCCTGTAAGTGTTTTTTAACTATCATTTCCCAAAAAGCGCATACCTGCCCTACAGCAGCAATGCCGCTTCTAGAAAACTATTAAATTTTACTAGTTAAAAAACACCTTCCACATGTCGTACCTCGTATTTTTTTATTTTATATTTATATTATACCTATCTTTTATATCCATAGCAAGGCTTTTACATAATTACTTCACCGGGATTCCTCTGAGGTAGGCTTATATCTATTTTCCAATTCTTCATATATCTCGTTCAGAGTTATATCCATCTCCACCAATGCGACTATAAGATGATAGATAAGATCGGCTGTTTCATACACCATCTCACCCCAATCTCCGTTTTTGGCGGCAATTATGACCTCCGCCGATTCCTCCCCCACCTTCTTGAGGATCTTGTCCATACCCTTTTCAAACAGATAGTTGGTATAGGACCCTTCCAAGGGATGATTTTTTCGATCTACCACAGTGTCATATAACCTTTGTAGTATCTTTGACTTATGGTATGCTGCCTCAGCATCGAAATTTTTATGTCCTTTTTCTACAAACTTGGGCTTTCCCTTTTCCAGCTGTCTATAAAAGCAGGACCTATGTCCGGTATGACAAGCACCACCTTTTTGTATAACCTTAATCAAAAGGGTATCGTTGTCACAGTCAACAGATATTTCCTGAACCAGCTGGATATTACCCGATGACTCGCCTTTTTGCCAGAGTTTCTCCCTAGATCTGCTCCAAAAATATGTTGTACCAGATTCCAAAGTCTTCTTTAGTGATTCACGGTTCATATAGGCCATCATCAATACTTCATTTGTTTTTGCATCCTGCACTATAGCAGGTATTAAGCCTTGCTCATTAAATTTTAAATCCATATCTAGCATGAGATCAGCCTTCCTCCCTTAAGGTCTTTACCCCATTTTCCCATAGATAATCCTTTAACTCGCCTATTTCCAATTCCTTATAGTGAAATAGGGAAGCAGCCAAAACAGCCTTTGCTCTGCCTATGGTTATGGCCTCCAGAAAATGCTCCAGTCGTCCAGCACCACCTGATGCAATCACTGGAATATCCACTTTATCTGTAACAGCTCTTATGAGTTCTATATCATAGCCTTCTTTAGTACCATCCCTATCCATACTGGTCAAAAGAATTTCGCCTGCTCCCAAGGTCTCAACCTCTACAGCCCAATCTACCACATCCTTGCCAGTGTCCAGCTTTCCGCCATTTATGTATACTGTCCAACTTCCTTGGACTGTCCTCTTCGCATCTATGGCTACTGTAATGAATTGGCTACCCAATTCAGCTGCAACCTCAGCTATCAGTCCAGGATTTTTTATTGCAGCCGAGCTTATGGCAACCTTTCTGGCTCCTGCGTCAATTAATCGTCTGCAATCCTCTAGCCGTCCAATACCTCCCCCTACAGCTAAAGGTATGCTAATCTGTCCTGTAATGGTTTTTACAAGTTCCAATGTAGCTGCCCTGCTTTCAGATGATGCAGCTACATCCAGCAAAAACAGCTCATCTGCCCCTTCCCTATCATAGGCTTTGGCGATTGCTAAAGGATTACCAGCATCCTTTAAACCAACAAATTTTACCCCTTTTACAACACGACCATCCTTTATATCCAAGCAGGGTATAATCCTTGCAGTCATCTCTTAATCCTCCTCATACTCAAGAGCATCCCTTAGTTTCATGGCTCCGGTGTACAGCGCCTGACCAATAATAGCCCCTGCTGCCCCTATTCTCTTAACGGATTCAATATCCTTTAGTGTACTGATACCACCAGAAGCTATTATATTAAGTCCCGTCTCATCTATCATAGCACGGGTGGCTGAAATATTAGGCCCTGACAGCATGCCATCTCTAGAGATATCCGTATATATAACGGTATCTACCCCCATACTGTAAAGCCTCTTCCCGAATTCTACGCTGTCTGTCTGGGTTTTTTCCATCCAACCTCGAATGGCAACCCTTCCATCCTTTGCATCAATGCCCACTGCAATTCTATTTCCATATTTCTCAACAGCCTCCATTAGAAGTTCAGGCTGGGTTATTGCCGATGTACCCAGTATAACCCTGGCGACCTTTGGGTCATGTAAGTAATCGTCTATTCTTTCAATAGTTCTAATTCCACCGCCAATTTGTAGGGGAATGGAAACGGATTTTATTATTTCCTTTATAATGCCTATATTTTGTGACTGGCCATGGAATGCTCCGTCCAGATCTACTATGTGCATAAATCTTGCACCCATATCCTGCCACATTCGGGCTACTTCTACAGGGTTATGGCTATATACCGTCTCTCGCTTTGCATCCCCCTGCATTAGCCTTACACATCTGCCATCCTTTATATCAATTGCTGGATAAATAATCATCATTAAGCCTCCCAAATCTAATCCAGTATGCCCTTTGTTGATGGTATCTGGTTTGCCTCTGCCAAAGTAGGATCAATAGCTACAGCCTGTCTCATGGCCCTGCCCAGAGCTTTAAAAACACCCTCGATGATATGGTGGGTATTTCTGCCATAGAGTACTCTGACATGAAGAGTCAATCCCAGATGGTTGGAGAAGGATCGTAAAAACTCTTCTAGCAGCTGGGTATCAAAGCTGCCAACAGATTGGATAAGTTCGGGAGTTTGCAAGTGCAAATATGGCCGTCCGCTAATATCCAGACTGACCATGGTCAACGACTCATCCATGGGAAGAATTACAGTCCCATATCTATTGATGCCTTTGCGACTTCCTAGGGCTTGTCTAAAGGCCATTCCCATGACTATCCCAACATCCTCAACGCTGTGGTGCCCATCCACCTGTAGATCTCCTAGACAATTAACTTCTAAATCAAATCTTCCATGGGCTGCAAAGAGAACAAGCATATGGTCAAAAAAACCTATTCCAGTATCGATCTTTGAATATCCTTTTCCGTCAATATTCACAGTTATCGAAACCTTGGTCTCCAAAGATTGCCGCTCTATATTTCCTGTTCTTTCCATGCTGTTATCCTTCCTCCTTTTGCAGAATTTCCTTCATGGCCTTTATAAAGCTCTGGTTGGCTTTTTCATCTGCCACTGTAACCCTCAAGCAGTTTTGAAGATAGGGACTGTTCGAAAAATTCCTTACCAAGATTCCCCTGTCATATAGTCCTTGCCAAACTGAATTTCCGTCGGGTACTTGAACCAGCAAGAAATTGGCTTGGGATGGGTAAACCTTTATTCCATCTATGCCCTTTAATGCACTGTACATCAATTCCCTCTGCTTTAGGATTTCATCTATCCTTTCTCTCACGATATCCATATTCTCTAAGGTCAGTATTGCAGCTTTCTGGGAGAAGCTGTTTATGTTGTAGGGTGGTTTTACCCTATTGATTTGATTGGCTAGCTCCTTGTTGCATAGGCAGTATCCTATACGCAATCCTGCAAGACCAAAGGCTTTGGAAAAGGTCCTAAGTACAACCAAATTAGGAAGCTGGTCAATCCATCCTATCATGGTCTCTCGGGTAAACTCCCCATAGGCTTCATCCACAACCACTATACCAGGAAATTCACAGATGAAGTCCTTTAACTTCTCATGCTCAACCATATTGCCAGTTGGATTGTTGGGGCTGCATATAAAAACAAGTTTGGGATTATGCTTAGTTAGAGCTAGGCGGAAGCTATCAAGGTCATATTCATAATCCTGCTCCAAGGCCACTTCTACTGGCACTCCTCCTGCAATCTGAGTAAAGATCCGATACATTCCAAAGGATGGCGTAGGGTATATCACCCTGTCCCCTTTATCAACAAATGCTGTAGTGAGTATCTGGATCAATTCGTCGGATCCTGCTCCCACCACAACCTGTTTGGAGGATACCCCTAAATATTTTCCAATAGATTGTCTAAGACGGGTTGAATTGGAATCTGGGTACCTGTTCAATTGCCCTCCCTCTATCAGATCCTGAGCTAGTACCTGCCTTACCTCCAGTGGTAGATCCCAGGGGCTTTCGTTGGCATCCATCTTGTATGCATATGGTATCTCCTCAGCATCATAGGGCTTTAGATCAACTAAATCCTCTCTCAAATAAATCTTCATTATTCTTCAAACCTCACTTCAACAGAACGGGCATGAGCCACTAGGCCCTCAGCTCGTGCAAATTCAGCCACATCCTTGTAAAGGTGCTGTAAAGCTTTTTTAGAAAAGGATATGACACTGGATTTCTTTACAAAATCATCTACGGACAAGGGGGAGAAAAATCTGGCACTTCCACTGGTAGGTAATATATGATTAGGCCCGGCCATATAATCCCCTAAAGGTTCGGGGGAGTAGTGTCCTAAGAATATGGATCCTGCATTCCTGACCTTGCCCAATTGATCAAAGGGATTTTGTATGGCCAGCTCCAAATGCTCAGGGGCAATCTCATTAGCCAGCTGGATTCCCTGCTCTATTGAGTCGACAAGGATTATAGCACCAAAATCCTTAAGGGAACTGCGAACTATATCTTGTTTAGGAAGCGCATTGGCCTGTTTCTCCAGTTCCAGAGCTACTGCCTTAAACAGTTCATAGTCATCGGTAATAAGAATAGCTGTAGCCAGAGGATCGTGTTCAGCTTGGGACAAGAGATCTGCAGCCACAAAGGTAGGATTGGCGCTGCTATCTGCCACTACCACCACTTCACTGGGCCCTGCAATCATATCAATATCCACATAGCCATAGACCTCTTTTTTAGCTAGGGTAACGTATATATTGCCAGGACCAGTGATCTTATCCACTTTGGGGATAGGATCTATACCAAAGGCCATAGCTGCTATGGATTGAGCACCGCCCATCTTATATATACTATCGACACCTGCTATATCCGCAGCTACCAGGGTAAAAGGATTGATGGATCCATCAGGAGATGGTGGCGTTGACATTATTATCTTTCTTACCCCAGCTATCCGAGCAGGTACAGTGTTC
>JAWLDD010000045.1:0-11457 GCA_041686815.1 Candidatus Atribacteria bacterium
GTTGCCTATCAACATTCTATCAGTATACTAATTACAGAACAACCTCTCTACCCAGCTTAGCTGATTCGTATATAGCGTCCATTGTCTCTGCAGTAATCACTATATTGTCTACGTTAGCTCGATCTTTACGATTAGCTACCGCTGATTTTAGGAAATTATCTATTTCCTCATAGAACATGTCCTTAACGGTGAAGGATGGTTTAGTTTCATACAGAATGCCATTCTTGGCGGTATAGTAGGTAAAACCTCCACCATACTGAAGCTTTATGCCGCCCTTATCGCCTAAAAATTCAATGTACATGGCGGGCTCTGAAATATTCTGTGCCCATGCACCATTAAAGCTGATGGTAGGACCATTGGTACGGATTAATCCGGTAACAAATTCCTCAACATCATATACTCCGTCATAATCTGGCGGACCTGCCCACATATCTACAAAGGAGTATTCCCTTGGGTTCTTTGCCAACTCGCTATATGTATTGCTAGATACGGATAATACTTTTTGGGGGCTTATGCAATAGAATATTAGGTCTAGGAAATGAACTCCCCAATCTATAAGCACACCGCCGCCTGATACCGCTTTGTTGGTAAACCAACCTCCTAAACCGGGTATAGAACGATGCTGGCGGAATGAACAATAGATATGATATATCTTGCCTAGTTCTCCTGCTTCGATCATATCCTTTATATGGTTAACAGCAGTGTTGAAGCGATTTACAACGCCAATATTTAAAATTTTGCCATTGCGATCAGCGGCTTCTTTCATTTCCCGTACCAGCTTAGCATTTACGGCAGCAGGCTTTTCACACAAAACGTTTTTACCAGCATTTAGAAAATCGATAGTTATGGGCGCATGAGTATCATTGGGTGTACATACGGATACTGCTTCTACCTCAGGGTCGTTCAATATCTCCCTATAATCGGTAATAATATTGGGAACCCCATATTTTTCTCCTAGGGCTTTTGCAGCGTCAGGCTTAATGTCTACAACATATTTTACTTTAGCCATAGGGTTGCTGGCATAGGATGGCATATGGGCATCTCTGGCTATTTTCCCGCATCCTATTACCGCTACTGTGACTTGCTTCATTGACAATACCTCCTAAAAGTTTTTTAATCGCATATCTTTTAAAACATTAGTTTATACACTAATATTGTACCATACAAAGACAAGTATTCAAATGAAATTAAATGACTTATTGATAATCATTTTTATCACTTTCAGAGATTGCTCTTCGCGTTAACTCCCCTCTGATATATTCCACAATGTATTTATCCAGCGTTACGCTCAACTCAAGAATCTTTTCCCTGTCTACCTCTTCGGCTGCTAAAGCATTCTCCAGTTTTATCCTTAGTTTGTCAATAATTTTTCTCAGCATATTATCTCCCCTCTAAGTCTAATTATTGGGAAAGTTATTTTAGCCTTATCTAAAAAGTGTACTAACTAATTGATAAACTGGATTTTGTCATTTAAACGGATTCTTACTATAAATTTGGAATATTTTGACCAATCTGTGTTATACTATCTTTTTCATTTTATAATCATCCATTATAAAACCATTGCCGATATCTTGAATCAGTTCCCCAACTTTATTGAATCCCAATCTTTGGTATGCTTTTATGGCAGTGCTATTATACTTGTTTACCGTGAGCCATATGCTATTTAGGCCATATTCTCTACATATGTTTTCCATGTATGACAAGCATGCTCTGGCAATCCCCCGTCCTCTGAATTCTTTGCTAATGTAGAACTTGCTAAGAAAAAGAGATTGGTCTTCCCTGCAGGGAATTATGGCAAAGTAGCCTATTCCTTTATCATTATGGCATACCAAGTAATATCTATATCCATCCTTTATTTGGTTCTCAATGGCTTGTGCGGTTTGGAAGTTGGAAAGCATGTAGTCAACCTGTTCTTTCCCTATGATGGGTATATAATGCTCATTCCATATTCTATATGCCAACTCTTCTATTTCTTTTATATTTGACGGATTTACCGCTTCAAGTATATTAATATCATTCATCCTATTCACCTCTTATTTTATTGATTGTATAAAAAACCAGAGCCTTTTATAGCCTGTCCGTCATTTGATATTTTATCATGAATCTGTTATCCGCGCATCATGCTCTTATGCCTATATCCCTATTATTCATAGTGCACAAATATTTTTAAATTTTTAACACAATTTGCAAGATTATTTTAATTTTTATAAGAATTTTGCTTAAATCTTTAATTATGATGCTATAATATAAATGTATAAGTAACCCCAATAGATTGATGTTTTACATTGTAATTGGGACTATATTTAGATCAACTATAGAATAGGCAGGTGGATATATGCACAATATAGAAAAACAAATTCGTCTTGACAAGCTTGCTGAAGTTCGCGACTTTGTCGTCCTGGCATCTAAATATGAATGCGACATCAAAGTCAAAAGTAGAAATTCAATCACAGACGGCAAGAGCATATTAGGGATACTTTCCCTGGCATTATGGAAGCCAGTAACAGTATTAGCATCCGGTTCTGATGCCGAACAGTTTGCAGCAGGACTTGCTAAATTTCGTTCACAGTAGAAGGGGTATTTCATTTATTTAGATGAGATACCTCTTTTAATATACTTCTCATCAAACACGCTTTTTAAAATCAGTCTATTCATCTCTCCTAATTATCATGCTTTCACCTTTGTCCCATGAGTTAATTCAGATTTTTTCCCTTTACACCGAACATATGTTCTGCTATAATGATATTACCTTGAAGGAGGGATATCATGGAAACTAATAGACGTGTCATCTTCCACATCGATGTGAATTCAGCTTATTTATCCTGGGAAGCCGTTTATCGCCTTCAACACGGTGCTACAGTTGATCTTAGAACTATTCCATCAGCGGTAGGTGGAGATGCTACAACACGGCATGGTATAATTCTGGCCAAATCCATCCCTGCCAAGCGCTATAAGATTCACACAGGTGAAACCCTATATTCCGCTAAGTTAAAATGTCCTGACCTGGTAGTTGTGCCCCCTAGATATCATATATATCTGCAATGCAGCAAAGCCCTGATCTCCCTGCTTGAAGAGTATTCTCCTTCCATACAGCAGTTTTCTATAGATGAAGTATTCTTAGACTATACCCATATGGACCCCCATTGGGGGGATCCCATAGAGGCTGCTCATAGAATAAAGGATCGTATTAGAGAGGAGTTGGGGTTTACAGTAAATATTGGGGTGTCAAGCAATAAGCTTTTGGCTAAGATGGCATCGGATTTTAAAAAACCCGATAATGTACATACCTTATCCACCCATGAAATTAAAGAGAAGATGTGGCCTCTTGCTGTGGAAAAACTCTTTATGGTTGGTCGGGCAACCACCTCTAAACTTCATAGCAAAGGTATATTCACCATAGGGGATTTGGCTACAACAGATCCTAAACTATTAGTTCAATGGCTTAAGAGTCATGGTCGCCTTATCTGGGAACTGGCCAACGGCATAGAGAATTCACCTGTGCGCAAGGACTTTCCTGTAAAAGGATTGGGCAACTCTTCTACTCTTCCCTTCGATGCGGAAGACCAAAAGACTGCTCATAGAGCTCTATTATCCCTAACCGAGACAGTAGCCATGCGCCTTCGTAATATTAGGAAATCTGCTGGGGTTTTGTCAGTGTCCATCAAAGATCGAGATTTTCAAACCTGCTCCCATCAGACAAAACTGGATGTACCTACCCACTCTACTAAAATCCTATATCAAACTGCTTGCCGGCTATTTGATGAAGTATGGCAAGGCCAGCCCCTGCGTCATTTGGGGATTCGTACAACTGAACTGTATAGTGATGACCTCTATCAGCTATCTTTCTTCGAAACCGATATTGAAAGACAGAGGGCCTTGGATACTGCTGTGGATGAAATCAGAGCCCAATATGGATGTGATTCAGTTATACGTTCATGTTTTCTGTATTCAGGATTAAATTCTATGATGGGCGGTGTAATCCAGGAGGAATATCCCATGATGTCCAGCATTCTATAATATAAAAAGTATAATAGACTAGGATCATAATAGATGGCGGTGATAACCATGAAAGTTTTAATGAAATCCATAGAAATGATTGCTTGGTTTACCCAAGACGGACTGCCCACACCCGTTCGCTTTCGGATGGAGCAGCCCGATGGAAATCGTATAGTTGTAAGTAAGATTCGCATTTTAAAGCGCAAGGAGGAGAAGCTGGCCGGCAATCCTATGATGCTATTCACCTGCCAAAGCGCTATCCATGGAAGAGAAAAACTCTTCGAAATTCGCTACGAATTAAAAACCTGTAAATGGTATATCTATAAGATGTAATCACTCGGACAGCAATCTTCTCTCCCCTTGTATCTTTTGTAGTGGTGCAATATCCTGGCTGACCTCCATGGTTCCCAAATATTCTCCATTTTTATCTCTTACTGCAAAATATCTGATTAGGACATACTTTTCACCCATTCGTATCCAAAAGTCCTCGTGATCCTTGGCCCCACTCTTAAAGTCCTCCACTATTTTGTTAACTACATGCATACTGGCGGGAGGATGGCAATTCTGTACTGTCCTCCCTATTACACTTTTAGGTCTGACAAAGATTCTCTCGCTGCTTTGGGAGAAATATTTTACCCTATCGTCTTTATCCACAAATGTAATGTCTATAGGCAAGTGATTGAGTAGAGCTTCAATCTCCTGTGTCGTCATAACTCCACTGTCAAAGTGCACTACGCCTGAATCTATATCAGATTTCGGCTCTTCCTTGACTAAATCCGAACGCTCAGGTACCCATTTAGCTCTCGGAGTAATAAAGGTATACCCAATTTCATCGCTGTCTCTATAGATAGCCAGCCATTCATCCTCGGTCAATGTATCCATCATAAGGGGGAACAGTATGTTCTCTTCCTTAAAGACCATCTCCTTAACCTTGCTTACTGCTTCCTCGGCTTTCTGAACAATCTCCTCTTTATTGCCTCTATAATCATTCAACAATTCTCTTACTGCTTTGAGCTCATCCCGGATTTCGTCATCTACTCCCCACATTACCTTGGGAGGCGCAGTAATTCCTGCCCGCTCCAAAAAGGGAAAAACTAGGTTTTCCTTACGACTATAGTGTTTGTCGATCTCCAGCAATTCCTCTATACTGTTGAGCAGAGAGTTGAGATTTTCCGGGCTGTCGGATTCTTTAAAAGCCGTTAAAGCAGGATTGAAATTGGATTCGATGCTTCTTTCTATCTCTCGGTTTTCCCACTTGAAAGTATACATCGGATGTCCAGGTATATCCTCTACAGAAGTAGGCTTGTGGATATCTTCAATGGAGCCTTTAAAGACAGCAGCATGTACATCACAAAGTCTTTGCACTTCCTCAATGGGCATTCCTTCCATAATGAGTCTTTGCTCCATCTCGGAAATCTCTGCCACAGAGACGCCCTCAATCAGTTTGGCAAAACGTTCCTTAACATCCTCTACGCTTTTACCTTCATGTAGTTCCATAATTAGTTCTTTAAGAACCTTTTGTCTATATTCTCGATTATTTATCAGCTCACTCATCTAATCATCCTTCCTCTGTTTATCTACGCTATCTATAATCTATATGTAGCGCTAATCCTTCATAATTATAGATAAACCCTTAAAAAATATTTAATCACCTATATTATCCGCAATTATGAGCAATATATCCAAAGAAAGGAATATATAGACATATTGATTTTATCTATATTTGTACATCTCCACGCAAATAGCGGCTGGATTCCTTCCTATAGAGATGCGATTAGCCTCATCTCCATTTAATACCCTTAACCTTTTCCAATGGCTGTTTTCAAATGTACCTTCCTCGATCCTTATATAGTCTACTTTGCATTGTTCGCCGTTTTTAGGTAAGAACTCAGCTGTAAAGCCTATACCTGCTAAGATAAATTCATTATCAGAAACCTCTATTACTAATCCCCCAGATATTGGCTTGCCTTCTTGGATAGGCAGGTACGATAGTTTTAAGTCATATGCATTAAAGGACAAAATGCATCCCTTATCGTTGTCTTGGAGAAAACCTTTCATTTTGCCAGTACCTCGGTATTTGGTTATTATATCCATCATATTACCCAATAGCTTATAGCTTTGAGCTAGATATGGGCCTGTACCATTGTCCGTAAATCCCCCAAAGTCTATGTTAAGTGCTGTAAGTATATTTGGATCTATCACTCTTTCATCCTCGGTCATTGGTGCCAAAAAATCCTCTACACCAAATGGTGAGAAGCAAAGGGCATTGTGCTGACCAATGGCATAGAATACATTGGTAGCTGATACTACATCTCTTCTTGCCTCTGGGATGAACAATGGATTATCGTTAGCGGTATATTCCTCGCATACTTCTTTAAAATATGGTACATATATATCTGGTGCATAAAAACTTATGGTGGGTGCTGCAAGCTTCCACATTCTCATCACCTTAGCAATAGGGCCACCACTTGGGTATGTCCCGGCTTTCCATGGAAATTGTTCAAGCCAGGCATTGACGAACATGGGTAATGGATACTCTTTGGCTCCTGCGCTGGCTATTTGTTCAACTGCACGTGCATAATAATAAGCCATAAAGTATTCTCCAGCATCTTGCCCAAAGACCTCGCTCCATTTTCCTTCCTTGCCATAGGCTGCCTGCACCTCAGCAGGTACTAGTTTTTCAAACTCCATATTTGCTAAATCTGAAAAGTCTCTTTCACTACCTAAAAAGCCGATTTCATTTTGTACTTGAACCATAATAACGGTATTTACTTCACCATCCACCTTCCTTAGATGTGCCATAAACTTACTAAAGGCTCTAGCATCGGCTTCTATCGCAGCCTGGCATAGAGGTGAAATAGTGTTGGAAGCTGCGTTACCGGGATGACATGCCCTAAAATACTTCTTATAGTCCTTTTTCACCCAACCTGGAACATAGGTAGAAGCTCCATTCTTCCATAACCCAAACCACAATAGTACTAGTCGTACTTTTTCTCTCCTGGCCTGCTCTATAATTCCATCCACTAAACTAAAATCAAAATGGCCTTCAACAGGTTCTACAAGTTCCCAATACACAGGAAGAATTACAGTGTTCAGGTTCAAACCTCTAAGGTTAGGCCAGACCTTCTCCTCCATATATTCAAGGCTGGAAGAACTGGAATTGTGAATCTCTCCTGCTAAAGCAATGTAGGGCTTATTATCTACATACAAAGTGTGGACACCATTTTCTTTCCTTAAATGTGGCAGCTTTGCCATTTTCATCTCTCCATTTCAAATTCTATTGTAGTATTCCAGCTTAATATTTATCTTTCCTTAACCCATACTGCCATTTGACCTGGCTCACGATTAACCCATGCGTAATAGGGTACAAATGTGAGATTAATAGGCTCATACTCGGCGCAAGCATTAGCTTTATAAAGCTCTTGACCCCATGACTCTACCTTAGCTCTTTCCCCTTGAGCGGTAATCACATTCACTCCGCCCAGTAAATCTTCTCGGAAGGATACATCCAAATCTGCATCCTTTGGCAGAACTAAAGTATGAAGGTTAGGTCCGTTGTCTACCTCCTCAAGACAGTAAACTATTGGTCCGTTCTGAATTGCAACCTTTCCTATATCTGCCCTAACCAAAGGATTGGATCTCATCCTTAGTGGCTCCATAGGCAAGTCAACTTCTATTCTATCGCCACCTTGCCAATCTCGTTTGATTATGGCATAGCCGTCTACTGTTGTACTGGCGATATCTACCTGTTTACCATTAATAGATACCTTGGCATCATTGCACCATCCAGGAATACGAAGACCCAGACCAAACTCCTTTGATCCATTTAAGTTAATATTGATGGAAACCTTGCCATCCCATGGATAGTTGGTATTTTGAGTTATTCCCACTATAGTTCCATCTATATCTACTTCTGAGCTGCTTCCAATATATAAGTGGGTATATACCACATTATCCTTTACCCCATAGATATAATGATCTAGCGAAGCTATCAATCTAGCAACATTGGGAGGGCAACAGGCACACGCAAACCATTTTTGACGAATCGGTTTAACATGCCTCATATTGCCATTCTTTTCACAGGCTTCTGGATTAACTTCTAAGGGATTTACATAGAAGAACCTCTTGCCATCTAAAGACATACCGCTGATTACCCCATTGTAAAGAGCTCTTTCCAAGACATCAGCATACTGACCCTTAGGTTCAACCTGCAGCATTCTGTTCGCAAAGAATATAAGCCCAATGGCTGCGCAGGTCTCAGCATAAACAGTATCGTTGGGTAGATCATAGTCAAAGGTAAATGACTCACCGTGAACCTGAGAGCCAATGGCACCTGTTATATACATTCTCTTATATACAATATTATTCCATAACCTGCGGCAAGCTTCTAAGAGCTCCTCGTCACCTGTTTCCATTGCTACATCTGCCATAGCCGTGTACATGTATACAGCCCTTACGGAATGCCCTACTGCCTCTGTTTGCTCCCGTACTGGTAAGTGAGATTGCTCATACTGAGGTCCCATGTTGCGATGGCCAGGCCAAAATTCTTTCTTCCCTCTCTTTTCCCATTCTATATCGAAATAATAGGGCTTTTTGCCACGCTCATCTAGAAAATACTTTGCAAGATCCAAATACTTCTTGTTACCTGTAACTCTATAGAGCTTCACAAGAGCTAATTCTATTTCTTGGTGTCCTGGATAGCCTTTCAGCTTACCTTCTTCAGGTCCAAATACGGTATCAATATGATCAGCTAATTTGCAAACAATATCTAAAAATTTCCTTTTGCCTGTTGCCTCATAATATGCTACAGCTGCCTCTATCATATGGCCTGCACAATATAGCTCATGACACTCATGAAGATTTGTCCATCTTTTTTCCAATCCATTTACTATAAAATAGGTGTTTAGATATCCATCTGGCCGTTGAGCTCTTCCAATTAGATCAATAACCTCATCAGCCTGTTTTTCAAGTTCTGGATCAGGATGGCTTTCTAAGCTATAGGCTACGGCTTCTAGCCACTTAGCTACATCACTATCCTGGAAAACCATCCCATAGAACTCACCTTCTTCTTCACCAGCAGCAATGCGGAAGTTTCGAATAGCGCCACTGGGATCTGCATCAGCTATATTATCATTAAATACATCCCATTGATACGGTATTACTTTATTCCGTACTAATTCTGTGTATTTCTGCCAAAAATTGTCCCTTATACTAACGCTTAATCTCTTCATTCCAAACCTCCTCCTTCTTATGCTTTAATGATCTAATAGCCATGAACAAATACATAAAGTTAATAACTTTTTATATTAATCATTTTCTAATAGTTCAATCATCAACTTTAGCTTTTCTCTGGCATCAACATATGCATAGCGTCCACCAGTATATTCGCCTTTCTGAACAAGTGGCATACCATTTCTTTCAAGAAGCATAACCTTCTCTTTCATACCATCCACTACAAAGGCTATATGGTGAAATCCTTCCCCATTTTTGTCCAGATCTTCTCTCCAGGTGCTGGGATTCATATCTGGTTCAATAAGCTCAATAACCAGATTGTCTCCTACATTGAAAAATGCTAGCTTAGCCCTTGCATTACATGGTTCTCCCCTATATTCAGCTTGGGTTTTTTCAATGGTGTCAGTTATGATATATCCTGGGTTATCAACACCTAAGAAATCAGCATAATCCTGGCTGGCTTTTTCGATATCCTTTACTAAAATACCAATCTGTGTCACAACTCTAGTTCCTAAAATAGATTTACTCACTCTTATCATCCTCCATACTTTAAATAGTTATATATACTTAAAACTGCACCCTCTTAGAATAGGTACATCTAATTCTATTAAGAATACTTCTTTATTATAGGGTTTAATTAGTATCATTCTCCTATAGAAAAATACAGCGAGAAGGATATACAATATCATTCTCGCTGCATCTTCTATTTCCTTCTATTGACATGAATTTTGTTCACTATTCTTTAAGGGATAGACAAACCGATAAATCCCTGAACCAACCTCTGCTTCACTTCCCCCGCAACAGGATGTAAAGGTGACACCATCGCTCTCTATAGTATCAGGAATAGCACCAGGCAGCACTACATGAGCTGTTGTGTTGTGAGGTACCGTTACATCCACTACCATATTACCATCCTCTATAGCCCATTTGATGGATATCTTACCATATACGCTTACATACTCAGCTTGGGCATAAGTCAGGCCACCACCAGGCTGTGGTCTTACAAGGGTACGTTTAAATCCTGGTTTATCCGGATCTGTATCAATACCTGCAACTACACCATAAAGCCAATCAGCAATAGCACCATAAGCGTAATGGTTGAAAGAATTCATATCTGGACTCCACATGGATCCATCTGGCTTTATACCATCCCAATGCTCCCATATGGTGGTAGCACCCATTTTAACCTGGTACAACCAAGAGGGATAGTCCTCTTTAAGCAGCAAATCATAAGCTTCTTTAAGTTTACCGTTTTGACTGAGCACATGACAAAAATAGGGAGTGCCTAGAAAGCCTGTAACCAAGTGTCCGTCATTGTCATCTAATAATTTTATTAGACCTTGGATGGTGCGAGGCTTGTATTCATCAGGTACTAATTCAAACATCAAAGAAAGAATATGGGCTGTCTGAGTAGGCGCTGCCAGTCTTCCATTGGGAGTGAAGAATTCATTTCTAAAGGCCTCCACTATTGAAGAATGTAGTTTAGAATACTCTTCCGCATCTTCATCTTTACCCAATATCCTAGCCGTCTTTACAAGGAGATTAGTGGAATATGCATAATAAGCAGTGGCCGTCAGATCGTTGGGAGTAGCACCGAAATAACTACCTTCTTTGGCATCCAAAGCTACCCAATCTCCAAAATGGAATCCTGTATTCCAGAGAACTCCGTCCTCCGCTTGTCCTCTAATGTATTCTATCCAGGCTTTCATGCTATCGTATTGCTCTTCTAGTATCCGTTTATCACCATAGGTTTGATAGAGGGTCCATGGACAGATAACAGCTGCATCTCCCCAACCCGTTGCTGAGTGATTACCATCAGGTCCAGTTAACACATCGGGTATTACATAGGGAATGCCTCCACCTTCCAACTGTCCCGCCCTTATATCTCTAAACCACTTCTTAAAGAAAGGTCTAACACCCATTAGATAGCAGGCTGCTTTCATAAACACCTGAGCATCTCCTGTCCAGCCAAGTCTTTCATCTCTTTGAGGGCAATCAGTGGGAATGTCTACAAAGTTACCTTTAAGTCCCCATAGGACGTTGTGATGTAGCTTATTTACCAGCTCATTGGAACAGGAGAAACTACCTGTCCTATCCATATCAGAGTGAATAACTATGCCTTCAAAATCAGTCATATCTGCATTTCCTGGGTATTCCTCTATCATCACATAACGGAATCCTTGGAAAGTAAAATGAGGTTCAAAGGTTTCTACACCTTCCCCTTTTAAT
>JAWLDD010000046.1:0-1980 GCA_041686815.1 Candidatus Atribacteria bacterium
AGGCTACAAAACATCGAAAATACATTGGCAACAACAGAGAAGTCCAAGCAAAGGCTGGATCAAGAGCTCCACAGTCTGTCCCAAGTCATAGCTGAGCTTGAGCTCAAATGGAAAGAAGCCATGGATAAGAAGGATAATACTCTACCTAAGCTTATCATTGCCCGGGAAAACTTAAGCCGTGGAGTTAAACTCTTTGAGGAAGGCCAGAATTTACATATGCAAAGAACAAAGCTTGAGGGTCAGGTGGAGGATATAGATACAAAGCTTATAGAATATGCCAAGAAAGGGCAGAGGATTCAAAGATTGCTAGAGTCTCTTTCTCGTGAGCTTGAAGATCTAAAAACTGAAGAGCAAAAGCATATCATCAGCCCTTTACATAGACAGAATATACAAAAAGGCTATGAGGTAGAGAAAGAATATAATAGGCTAAAGGGAGAACAGGATCAGTTAGATAAAAGGATAAAACTCTATAAGAATGAGATTGAACAAAACCAGAAGGATTATGATGTTATTTTCGAAAAATATAAAGCTCAGCAGACTATAATCAATGATCTTCTTAATCAAAAGAAGAAACTGGATGAGAGTTGCCCTGGAGATAGAGACAATTTGCTTGATAGGCAGCAGCAGCTAAGCAATCTGAAGGAACAACTTAAGAGAGCTGAACAAGTGGCGCAGGAAACAGGGAGAATCCATGATAAAATCTTACAGCTTTCCCAGCGAAGTCAAGAATTTGAGAAGCAGATAGAGAAAGACAGGACAGAGTACCAGCAAAAGACTGCTATACTGGAGAGACTAGAAAAGGAGTTGGCCCAGGCAGAGACTCACAATATGGCAGCAGTACTGGCCAAGGACTTGCAGCATGGAATGGCTTGTCCTGTATGCGGCTCCAAAGATCACCCTATGCCTGCCCATTCCATGGAGCATACTCAGAAAATTGATGCGTTAAAACATGAAATCTCCGTTGCCAAAGATGAATTATCCGATCTGCAAGGACGTTTAGCTACAAAAGCAGCCAATCTATCATCCCTTAAGGAGCAGATAGAAGAAGAGAAAGCAAAGCTAAGTGAAATTAGCCACAGCACTGAAGATGCTGATATAGAGCAAAGAAGGAAAGAACTTGAAAGGCTTGAATCTGAATTTATGCAATTTCGAGCTGACCTTGATAGTTGGGACAGGGAAATTAAAGAATGCAATAGGGAAATTGAAAATACCAATGCCCTTTTATCCGATCTTAGACAGCGGGAAACAGAGCTTAAGACCACACTTAGGAATAACAGCAGCCTTCTAAAGGAAAATGAAGAACTATACAATACAAATAGCATCAAATTGGAGGAAACCTTAAAAGCTTATAAAGCCATGCAATCCGAGACCAACATAGATAGCTTCCATGAAGCTGTTCAAAGGATCCAGGAATCGGATAAAAAGCTGGAAGATATACGCCAGCAAATGAAGGATAAAACAAATGCAATGGAGAGGGATAAGAAAGCCCTTGAAGAGCTTACCAATGAAATTAACAAGAACAAAGTGGATTTGGCTACCCTAAAGGAACAAATTCGCCATATGGACAGGGATATTACTCGGCTCAAGGAAGAGGTTAACCAATTAACGGGAGGAGAAAACCCAAATGAAAAACTGAAGGAAACCAAAGCTGAGATCCTTCAAATCAATGATGAGTGGAAGAAGGTTAGTCAGAATTGGGATGAGCAAAACAAGCGCAAAGACGAACTGAATAAAGAATATAGCGCTGTTTTGGAAAAACATTTGATACTAAGTAAACAGCATAAGGAAGAAGCTCAAGCCCTGGACGGAATGCTGGCGGAAAATGGCTTTGTGGATAGGGAGACGGCTTTAGAATGCCTACTACCTCCAGAAGAGACTAAAAAATTGGATGTTGAAATAAAGGAATACTACTCCCAGCTTAGTATCCTTGAGGACAGAATCCGGACAACACAAGATAGGCTGCAGGGGGAAAGCATAGAC
>JAWLDD010000046.1:1990-11337 GCA_041686815.1 Candidatus Atribacteria bacterium
CAAAGTGAAGAAGAGAGACTCAAAACAGAACTGGAAACTCGAAAGGAAGAGCTTTTGATGGTGGATATGAGCATCGACAGCATGGGAGAGAAGTTGGCTCAGAAGCTTCAATTGTTATCCAAAAAGCAAGACATGATTAAGCAACTAAATCATATCAACCAATTGATGTCCCTCCTTCGTGGCAAGAGATTCGTGGATTTTGTGGCCAAAAGGCAGCTGCAGCAAATAGCCAGGAGCGCTTCCCTTCGCCTTAAGGATATAACCCGAGGTAGGTATGCCCTGGAGCTGGACGGGGAAGGTAACTTTATCATCAGGGATGACTTCAATGGAGGAGCCAGAAGACCTACCCATACACTGTCCGGTGGAGAAACCTTTGTAACCTCCCTCTCTCTAGCCCTAGCTTTATCATCTCGAATACAGATGGGCAAGGCCTCATTGGATTTCTTCTTCTTGGACGAGGGATTTGGCACCCTGGATGCAGATCTATTGGATGTGGTAATTGGTTCTCTCGAACAGCTCAGAAATAACAGGATGTGTGTAGGCCTTATCAGTCACGTAGATGAACTTAAGCAGCGCATCCCACGAAAACTTATGGTCAACCCTGCCATCTCCGGTGAAAGAGGCACTACCGTTGTTATGGACTAAATAATCACTTGAAGTATATTTTTTGTAGAAAGGAAAAAGCTAATGCATGCGGATGAACTTAGAATGGTTTCAATTGTACAACATTTTCCTGATGATAGAATAGATAATATCAGCCAGGTAACCAAGGAAGAGATTGAAAGATCAGGTGTAAAGTTTGAAAAGGGCAGCCGAATTGCCATTACAGCAGGCAGTCGAGGTATTGCAAACATAGCTACTATCATAAAGGCTGTAGTCGATCAGGTTAAGTCTCAGGGGGCTTGCCCCTTTATTATTCCTGCTATGGGCAGCCATGGCGGAGCAACAGCGCAGGGACAGCGAAAGGTTCTTGAACACTATGGTATCACCGAGGAGACCATGGGCGTGCCCATAGTTTCCTCAATGGATGTAGTGTCAATACCCAATGATGAAGAGGGTTTTAAGCTCTATATGTCCAAAGATGCCTATGAAGCGGATGGAGTAGTAGTTGTTAATCGAGTAAAGCCCCACACGGACTTTCATGGGCCGGTGGAGTCAGGATTGATGAAAATGTGTGTTATCGGTCTGGGTAAACACGCACAAGCTCTTGAAATGCACAGGCTAGGGGTATATGGACTGCGTGAACTGGTACCAATTGCAGCAAGAAAAATAATAGGTACAGGAAAAATTCTATTAGGTATTGGCATTGTAGAGAATGCTTTAGATCAAACCCTATCAATACGGGCAACTAATGCTGATGGTATAGAGAGTCTTGATGCGGAATTATTGGATCTAGCGCGAAAGAATATGCCTTCTCTGCCTGTAGATGAGCTTGACCTTCTAATCATTGATGAGTTGGGGAAGGATAAAAGTGGTACAGGAATAGATACTAATATTATAGGTCGTATGCGGATTCTGGGACAAGAGGAGCCCCAAAAACCCAATATATCCTATATTATTGCTTGTAACCTAACTGAAGCTTCTGAAGGCAATGCACTGGGAATGGGACTTGCTGATTTCATAACCCGTAAATTTTATGACCGCATTGATTTTGATGCTACCTACGAAAATGTGATGACTTCCTCCTTTATAGAGCGGGGTCGAATGCCCATGGTTGCTCGTGATGAATATCAGGCTGTGGAATGGGCACTCAGAGCCATGGGGCCAAGAAAACCAGAGGATATCCTAGCAATACGGATACCATCTACGCTGGAGCTTGGAGCTTTACAAGTTTCTCCCGCTGTCTTGGAGAAGATCATGAACAGTTCGGTTTTTAAAGAGCGCAGGATCGAAGTTTTAAGTGAAGCTAATACCATTTTCGATGAAAACGGTGGTTTAAAGGCCATTTAGCAAGATCAATTTGATAGACGAAATTAATTGGAGGGAAATATGGCAAATTTATTGGTTATTGCTGATGATTTTACCGGGGCACTGGACACAGGCGTTCAATTCTCCCAAAAGGGCATACCCACCCAGGTACTTATTTATAAAGATAAGGGGTGGAGTAAAGCCGAATCTAATGTACAGGCACTGGTAGTAGATACCCAGAGCCGTCATCTGGATGCCGAAGAGGCATATAGAAGGGTTTTCGATGTGTGTACTCAGGCTAAAGAGATGGGAGTGAGGTATTTTTACAAGAAAACTGATTCCACTCTCAGAGGGAATATAGGTGCAGAGCTCTCGGCCCTAATGGATGCTTGCAACATTAAGAGTCTACCCTTTATCCCCGCCTATCCAGAGGCAGGCAGAACAACAAAGGATGGGTATCAATTTGTGGACGGTGTTCCTCTTGATAAAACAGTTTTTGCACATGATCCCTTAAACCCCATTGAAGATGCATATATACCAAACATCATTAGAAAACAGAGTCAAAAGACCGTTTACAGTATAGGAGTATCCGACATTGAGAATGCGAGCCTTTTAAATGATAACCAAGGTATTATTGTAGTCGATACTGTGGATGAGGAGGATATGGTACAGATATCTCAATCATTAATCAAACAGCAAGGGATAACAGGGGTGGCAGGCTGCGCAGGCTTTGCTCCATATATACCCCAGCTCTTTTCTATTAAGACAGATACTCAGAGTAGGAAAAAACACCTCCTTAAAAAACCTATTCTTGTGGTATGCGGCAGCGTCAATGCAATGTCATTATCCCAGGCGAAATATGCTGAAAAGATGGGTATAAAAAGCAGGATATTATCCCCTAATGATTTAATAGATTCTTCATATCTAGATAGCTTGGATTATCAAGACCAGGTGGAAACTGCTCAGAAAACCTTAATTGAGGATGGCTGCTATATACTAAAGACAGCTGATGACAAGGACGATATAATTCCCATAATGGATGAGACGAAGGAATGTACCGGAGAGGATATATACAAGGCCATAACAACATCTGTTGGCTCTATGGTGAGGGATATAATGAAGGGCGTGGAGGTAGGTACATTGATAATATTCGGGGGAGATACAGCTTTAGGTATTATGCAGCAGCTTAATAGTACCGCTATCCTGCCTCAACATGAGGTACTGCCAGGGATTCCAATATCCATTATGGAAAGCGATATATATAGCGGAGCCCTCATTACCAAGGCCGGTGGTTTTGGTAAGGAGGCTACCCTTATGGAGATAATAAAATATATAGAAGAGGGAATATAATATGCTAATTGGTATTACTATGGGAGATGCGAGCGGTATTGGCCCTGAGTTGATGCTCAAGGCCTATATGGAAGATGGATTAAAAGGTGACTTTATAGTAATAGGTGATTATGAGATTTTAGAGTACTGCAATCAACTGCTGGATATTGGAGCGCCCCTTCACAGGATAGATGACTTGGCCCAATATGAGCAGGGTGTATTAAACGTATACGACCTAGGGCTGATGGATAGATCTGCACTTAAAATAGGGCAAGTATCTGAAACCAGTGGCTATGCGGCTTATAAATATGTAGAGAAGGCTACCAATATGGCCTTGGATGGGATGATTGATGCCATTGTTACTCTTCCAATGAACAAGGAAGCCACCCGTTTAAGTTTTCCGGACTTTACAGGGCATACTGAGCTCATCGCAGAGATATGTGGTCAGCAGGATTATACCATGATGTTGGCTTCCGATAAGCTAAGGGTGACCCACGTAAGCACACACGTATCCATGAAGGACGCAATAAATGCAGTCAAGAAAGAACGAGTACTAAAGGTTATAGAGTTAACCCACAATTCCTTAAGCTCCTTTATAGACAAACCTAAGATAGCTGTAGCAGGTTTAAATCCCCATGCCGGCGAAAATGGGGCTTTTGGTAAGGAAGAGATAGAGGAAGTAACACCTGCCATTACAAGTGCTCGGGAGTCGGGAATGGATGTTGTAGGCCCTATTCCTCCAGATACTGTATTTATTAAGGCTGTCAACAAGGAATATGATGCGGTAGTATGTATGTACCATGACCAAGGTCACATTCCCATGAAGCTTTTAGACTTTGACAGCGGTGTAAACGTAACCTTGGGTCTTAAGGTAATTCGAACATCGGTGGATCATGGTACCGCATTTGATATTGCTTATAAAGGAATTGCTTCTACTAAGAGTTTAGTCAGTGCATACAATTTTGCAAGGCTGATGATTGGTCACAAATAATGTGATCTAAACCCACTTAACCTCTATTTCCCTTAACCTCTATTTCCGTACCAGTTACATGTTTACTCTAAATGTTATACAAGGTAGCGATGGAACCTCCGTTATGATATAATTAAAAGGCATTAATATCATACGGAGGTTTTATATGAAGCAAGACAATGTACCCCAAGTTGAACCTAAACCGGTATCCCATTCACGTACCGTAATGTCTAGAATTATGTTACCCAGTGAAGCAAATCCTGCAGGAAACGTCCACGGTGGCGAGATAATGAAATTTATGGATACTACAGCCTTTGTTGCGGCGGTAAAGCATTGTCGCACAAATGTGGTTACTGCAAGAGTGGACGAGTTGGAGTTCTATTTACCTATTATGGTAGGACAATTAGTAACATGTAGGACCCAGTTGGTCTTTGTAGGTAGAACTTCCATGGAAGTAGCAGTTAAGGTAGAAGTAGAAGATTTAAAGCTAAATGAACCTCCAAAAACTGCACTTACAGCATATTTTACCATGGTAGCTTTGGATGATGATTGTAAACCTTGTGAAGTCCCGCCGTTGAAGCTGGAAACACAAAGGGAAAAGGCTTTGTTTGAAGAAAGACGTAGGATATATTTGGCTAATAAAGAGAAGAGAAAGAATAAAAGAAAAATATAAACTTGGGGTGATAGAGGGTGAAAGTTAGTATCTATGATGTGGCTAAAAAAGCAGGTCTATCCACGGTTACGGTGTCCAGGGTGATAAACAATTCACCCAAGGTACGGCCGTATAATAGACAGAAGGTTTTGCAAGCTATGCAAGAGCTAGGTTATAGCCCCAGCGCAGCGGCCAGAAGCTTGGCCAAAGGAAATACCGGCGTTATTGGACTGGTGACACCGTCTATCAACGATCACTTCTTTAACAGCGTCGCCATGTCTATAAACTATAACCTCATGAATGAAGGATATTTTTTGGCCATTTCACTTCATCACGATAACAGTATTGATGAAACTAACAGCTTATATTCCGATAAAAACTATCTGTTTCAAGAAGGCAGGGTAGATGGTATTATTGTTCTTTCACCCATTGGTGAAGATGAGTACATTGAAGAGCTGGAGAGAAAGAAGATCCCTTTTATACTGCTGGACAATCAGGACGTACATGAAAACGTCTATTCTATCTTAGTGGACAATTATATCGGAGGATATAGTGTAACAAAACACCTTATAGAATTAGGACACGAGAAAATAGGCTTTATTGGCGGAAATGAGAACTACTTAAGTGCCAGAGAAAGGAAAAGGGGATTTATATACGCTTTGAAGGAAGCCGGCTTTGAGCCCTATATAATGGACGATGGAGAGTTTGATATAGAGTCAGGCTACAATATAATGAAAAAATGGATAGATGAAGATAGAATCCCAACTGCCGTCTTTGCTGCCGATGATAACATTGCCCTAGGCACAATTGATGCCCTTAGGAGTGAAAACTTACAGGTTCCCCATGACGTTTCCGTATGCGGATATGATAACTCCACCGTTGCTGGTAAGTTAAAACCCAATATTACCACAGTAGAACAACCTGCTAATGAAATGGGAAAAAAAGCTGTGGAGATATTGCTAAGATTGATAAGGGGAGAGAGACCTAACTATCAAACCATTAAACTACAGCCTCAATTGATTGTAAGAGATTCTTCGAAGGCACCTGCTAGATAAAGATAATATATCGTATTAAATAAAAATTAAAATTATTTGAATTTTGTCTGCCTATATTTTGAAAAACTATTGAATAAATTGGGTGGACATAGTATTATTGTTATGTAATAGTTAATACGCTTTAACTATTGTAAAAAACCGGTTATACCGGAATATAAGGGGGATAATCATGAGAGGTTTAAAGTTCGCCATCATAGGCGCAGGAAGCACCTATACTCCTGAACTCATTGAAGGTTTAATTCAAAGAAGAGAGCAGCTAAAGGTAGACAGTATCTATTTGATGGATATTGACGACAGAAAGCTCAATATCATTGGAAGCCTTACCCAAAGGATGTTAGATGAAAACAAGATGGCCACAAAACTGGTCCTAACAAAAGATTTGGACGAGGCCATAAAAGGTGCAAATTATGTAATGTGTCAAGTTAGAGTTGGCAAGCTGGATGCAAGAATTTTAGACGAGAAGATTCCGCTAAAATACGATCTGCTTGGCCAGGAGACCACCGGTGCGGGTGGATTTATGAAAGCCCTTCGTACTATACCAGTGATCATGAACGTTGCCAAGACTATGGAGCGACTAGCCCCCGATGCTTGGATGATCAACTTCAGCAACCCTTCAGGTATCATAGCAGAGGCAGTGCTAAACCACTCCAATATAAAGATGATAGGTCTTTGCAATGCACCTATAGGTATGATAAAGCGTGCTAAAGAAATGTTGCCAGAAGGCACAAAAGAGTTTGATTATGATTTTGTTGGACTTAACCATCTCTGCTGGATGACAGGCATCTATGCTGACGGCAAGAATATAATCCATGACAAATTAAAGGCCGATGTAGAGTTTGCCAAACTGAAGAACATCTCACCAAGCAAACGCGATGATCTATTATTAAGAGCTACAGGCGGAATACCTGTTGGATATTTGGATTATTACTATTTCAGAGACAAGAAGATTCAAGAATGCAAAGAAAAAGAACTGACCAGGGGCGAGGAATGCAAGGTTATCGAGGAAGAACTCCTTGAACTGTACAGCCAACCTGAACTGAAGGAGAAGCCCAAACAACTTGAGAAAAGAGGCGGAGCTTACTATTCCACAGCAGCTATTTCCCTGGTAGATGCCATAGAAAATGACAAGAATGAGTACCATGTTGTAGACGTTAAGAATGATGGGGCTCTGGATTTCTTGGGCAAAGACGATGTAGTTGAGATCAAATGTTTGGTCAATAAAGATGGGGCTAAACCCGTAAAGATAGAGAATTTCGACAATCAGTATATCATCGGACTGGTAAGAGCTGTTAAAGCCTACGAGAAGCTTACAGTCAAGGCTGGATTAACGGGTGATTATGATGCTGCATTGACAGCCCTTATGGTTCATCCCCTAATTGGTGACTATGCCAAAGCTAAGGGTGTATTGGATGAAATGTTGGAGGCAAACAAAGAGTTTTTGCCCCAGTTCAGCCTTTAATCTAAGGGGGGTTGGGTATGAAAAAATACGTGCTAGGAGTGGATGGTGGAGGTACTAAGACCCATGCTGTGCTCTTTGATACTGATGCCAACCTCGTTGACATCGTAGAGTGGGGGCCCACCAACCATGAGTCACTAAAGAGAGGATTTGATGAGTTAAAGGAAGAACTTGAAGCTCTATTTGCTTCACTTCTAGAAAGAAACTCGATTGGCTTTAAGGATATAGTGTCAAGTGCACTTGGCATGGCTGGGGTGGATACCAGGAAACAGCATGAGATAATCTCGGGTATCCTCACCGATTTGGGTTTAGAGAATTTTGTACTGTCCAACGACGCCTATCTTGGTGTTAAAGCAGGCTGTCCTTCAGGTGTTGGCATATGTGTTATAAATGGCACAGGCTGCACCATAGCTGGAATAGATAAGCATGGAACCATGGTGCAGATAGGCGGTCAAGGAAGCCTGACTGGAGATGTAGGCGGTGGCGGATCCATTGGCATGGAAGCCATAAGACGGGTTTACGATCACCTATTCCGTCTGGAACCTCATACCGTTATGAAGGACATAATGTTTGAGCAGCTAGGCATAACTTCCAAGTTCGATTTCATGGAAGTGGTACCGGTGGCACTGGAGAATAGAACCCTGAAGCTTGGCGAACTTGGCAAGATGGTCTTTGATGCTGCCAATATGAATGACAAAACAGCCATATCTATACTGCAATTTGTAGGCAGTGAATTGGGCAGGTCGGTAAACGGCGCTATAAAGGAACTGGACTTTAGCGACAGGGATGTTATAGAAGTGGTGTTGGCTGGATCAGTAAATGTAAAGGGCAGTAATCCTTCATTGGTAAATGCTATTAAGGATAAGGTAACCAGCAGCAATCCCGATAAGGAATTTAACTTTATTATACTTGAGCAGCCCCCTGTTGCAGGAGCTATTATATGGGCTCTTGAAGGTGCAGGCTATGAGGGAGAAGACCTTTTCGAAAAGGTTACTAAGCAAATGTTAAAATAGATTTAAACTATAATAGATATTTAAACTATAATAGATATTTAAAATATAATAGGTAAAAAAATATATACAAACTTAAAAATACAATATCTGTTTTCTGATTTTGCTGAGGGCAGGTATTGTATTTTTTTGATTTTGGATAAACCTATTCCAGCAATGAAATATATGGTAATATATGATTATCAAGTGATACTGGATATATAAACCATAAAGGAGGAAGGCCATATGGAGAGAAAGATAAGATGGGGGATTTTAGGGGCAGGAAATATTGCTCATAAGTTAGCTACTGGCTTTGAGGCTGTGGAGGACGGTAAGCTTATTGCAGTGGGTTCCAGATCAATAGAAAAGGCCAATGAATTTGCTGATAAGTTTGACATTCCAAAGAGATATGGCAGTTATGAGGAATTGGTTTCCGACCCTGAAGTGGATGTAATATACGTTGCTACACCTCATACATTTCACAAGGAACATACCCTCATGTCCTTAAATGCTGGAAAAGGGGTATTATGCGAAAAACCCATAGCGGTAAACGCCAAGGAAGTCAAGGAGATGGTGGAGTGTGCACAGCGTAACGATGCCTTTTTGATGGAAGCGATGTGGACCAGGTTTTTGCCAGTATACTACAAAGTTGATGAATGGCTGGAGCAAGGTCTAATAGGTGATGTACGCATATTGACAGCAGACTTCGGTTTTCGTTCAGACTTTAACCCACAAGGCCGGCTATTTGATCCAAATCTAGCAGGGGGAGCTCTTTTAGACGTGGGGGTTTATCTTGTAAGCTTAGCATCATTGATGATGAAAGGTACACCTTCCAATATCGCCAGCATGGCAAATCTTGGTAGGACTGGTGTTGATGAACAGTCAGCGATGATTTTAGGCTATGATGAGGGGAAAATGGCAATTTTGTATACCGCCATTCGTACCAACACAAAACATGAAGCTCGAATTATTGGTAGCAAAGGTTCCA
>JAWLDD010000047.1:0-11160 GCA_041686815.1 Candidatus Atribacteria bacterium
TAAATAATTGTAAACTTTGGAACCGCCATGTACCGAACGGTATGCATGGTGGTGGGGGAGGTCGGTAGATAAAATAATTATCTACCTCCTACCCGATCAACAAAAGGAACTGATCTGACCACACAACCAAAGAAATGATCATGAACATTGTTAAATAGTATAGAATGCTTTATAATCTTAACGTTACATTAACATTGTATAGTGTATGCTTTAAGGGGGAAGGTGACTTTTATGCGTTTATTGATTATTGAGGATGACCAAGAACTTGCTCTTGTAATGATGAAGGGTTTAGAAGAGGGTGGATTTATTGTTGATGTATCCAATACTGGTATTGAGGGCGAAGAAAAAGCGCTGGCGAATGGATATGATGCGATTTTACTCGATTTAAATTTGCTCGACAAAGATGGACTTGATGTCTTAGCCTTTTTACGTGAACAGGAATTGCATACACCCATTATAATCATTTCCGCCCGCCATAAGGTCGCGGAGCGAGCACGTGGCTTAAACAGCGGCGCGGATGATTATATCATAAAGCCTTTTGATTTTGTGGAACTTAAAGCTCGAATACAAGCAGTTATCCGACGCTCATACGGACGAACCAAAAACGAAATAAATATCGGGCGAGTGCGAATTGATCCCAATATGCGAAAAGCTTATGTTGATGAATTTGAAATATCTCTTTCAGCAAAGGAGTTTGATATTCACGAGTATCTGGCAAGCAGATATCCAGATGTTGTATCAAGTGAGGATATCGTTGAACATGTATATGACGAGTTTTTTGATCCTTTTTCTTCTGTCCTTCGTGTTCATATAGCAAATTTGCGTAAAAAGTTGACTGCAGTAGGTGGAGAAGGTTTGCTCGTCACAGTCAAAGGAAAGGGGTATCGGTTATGCGGAGAAAAATGACTAGCTTAAGCGTAACGCTTTTAATTTTCTCTTTTGCTATTACATCATTTTTAGTTATGGCTTTTATATTATATATCAAGTTTATCCCGACACCTAAATTGAGCTTGCCGGGTTATTTAGCAAATCTTAAAAATAGTTATGTTATTTCATCTATCTAAAAAGGCTCAACAACGATACCATTAAATACCATAAACGGATTTGTTGCTAAAGAGCAAATCGAAAAAATGTATTTATCTGCAATGCTTAAAGATTTGCCATATTTATTAATTGCTATCATCTTTATCTTTGTAACAAGCGCTATTATTCTCTCTAAAATTTTGCAAAGACAGCAGGAAGAACAAGCGTTATTATTGGTAAGACAATTATCTAGAATTAATGATAATAGCAGTATATTGCCCGGACATCCAGCTATTGCCAAATCATATTCGGAGATTAAAAACCGGTTAGCTGCTAATGCCCTTGATTATGTAAGACTGTCCTCCTATGTGACCCACGAACAGAAGAATATACTGTCACTTCTACGAGCTAAATTGCAATTATCTGGCAACAGTGAATTGATTGATGACGTGGATAAAGTGGTTGACAGTCTGGATGATATAATGACATTGAGTGCGTCGGCAAATAGCTCCGAGATGGAAGTTATTGATGCAGCGCTTGTATGTGCCGATGTGTGCGATGAATATAAAAAAATATATCATGAAATTTTTTTTGATTTTGATGATTCGGCAAATTACCAGATAGTTGCAAGAGAATTATGGATCGACCGTGCAGTTTCCAATCTTGTTAACAATGCCATAAAATACGGAAAAGGGCGGATAGAGGTATTCGTCTCCAATCAAAAAGGCAGCATAATTATTTCGGTTTCTGATGAAGGCAACGGTTTAGATGACCAGGAACTTGAAAAATTATTTGACTTCCGTTACAGGGTAGGCCAACTTAAAAAAGACGGGTATGGAATCGGTCTTAGTCTTGTACGGCATGTTTGTGATCTGTGCGGAGGTTTATGCTGGGCTGAAAATGATAAAACTGAAGGAACGGTTTTCTATATGGTTCTACCTGAAGCCTTAACGATAGATTAACATTGGATTTGTTATGATGGCATCATACCGAAATTGAACCGGTAGAAAGAGCTATTCTAAGGGTAGCTTAGAATACCAATTGAGGGCATGGTATCTAGCAAGCAAAGAAATCAAAGGAGGCTATCATAATGTACATTTTTGTTAACGCCTTGAAAAACATAGGTAGAAAGAAAGGCAGAAATATCTTAATGGGGATTATTATTCTTATCACTATCACGGTATCAATCGTGTCTCTGTGTATCAATAATACAACAAATAGCATCATCGATGACTACAAATTGCGTTTTGGCAGTGAAGTTACCATTGCTCCTGACATGACAAAAGTAATGAGTATAAGCGATATTTTGTCTGGAGAAGGGAGTAAGGTCATGCCAACATCCCCGGAGCAATATTTGGATTTTGCTAAATCCCAGTATTTAAAAGAATCAGTGATTACTGCTACGACCGGTGTTGCAGGTGATGGTATCAAAGCAGTTGATGAAGACGAAAACTCAAATATTATGGGAAGAGCTGTACTTTCTGGTGCAGGATCATCAGTTGAAGATGATTATATTATGCCTACTATGAACCTCAACGGTAACCAATGGGACGAATTCAAAGAGGGATACAGAAAATTGATGGACGGCGGAGAGATGCCGAAAAATGATAATGAATGCATCATCAGTAAGGAATTGGCTGATCTTAATAATCTTGAGATTGGAGACAAGATAAAACTGAAATCATCTATTGTCAGCATTGAAAACAATGAGCAAAAAATCAAGAATATTAACGTGGAACTTACAATTACTGGCATATTCATTGACGCCACTGAAGAATACTCGTCACCGTTTAAAATTTCATCTTTGAACCGTAGAAATGAAATTTTAACAACAATAGATACAATGATTAATAATTTTGGTAGCATGATGAGGGTAAACGCAAAATATTATTTGAAAAACCCATCAATGTTGAAGGAATTTGAAACGGAGCTTCGCGCGAAGGGCCTAGATGAATACTATCTAGTCAGAACAGATGAAGCAGGGTATCAAAAGGTTGTCGGTCCGGTAGAAGGATTAAGAAAGATTTCATTAACTTTTATGATTATAGTTTTGATATTCGGTGCCGTGATTCTTATGGTCCTTTCGTCTATCGCGATCAGAGAACGTAAATATGAAATTGGTGTTTTACGAGCGATGGGAATGAAGAAAAATAAGGTTGCTTTGGGGCTTTGGATTGAAATGCTGATCATTACCGCCTTTTGTCTGATTCTAGGATTCGTGGTCGGATCTGTTGTTGCTCAGCCTATTAGCGACATGCTGCTGGCAGGTCAGATTGAAAGCGCAAAGATAGCAGCTCAGCAGGGAGGTATGATGGCTGGTATTGCGTTGGGAGGCCCGATAGAAAAGGAGCTGATTCCCCTTGAGCAAGTCGATGTTTCAGTTGGTATGGACACGATTATAGAGATTGCTATTATAGCACTTTTTCTTGCCTCCCTTGCTTCGATAGTTGCTATTGTTAAAGTTATAAAATATGAACCCATCAAGATTCTGATGGAACGAAATTAGGAGGTAACAGGAATGAATATACTTTCCGTTAAAAATGTAACATATCAGTATGAAGGTGCGAAAAAAGTGGTACTGAAAAATGTGAATGCTGAGTTTTCAAACGGTAAAATATATACCATTGTTGGCAAATCCGGTTCGGGCAAGTCCACCCTGCTATCTCTTGTTGCTGGTTTGCACGTTTGCTCTAGCGGAGAGATTATTTATAAGGGAACCAACCTTAAAGATCTCGACCGTGACCATTACCGAGCAAAAAGTATAGGTGTTATTTTTCAGGGTTTTAATTTGCTTACCAATGCCACGGCAGTTGAGAATATAATGCTATCTATGAGCATCAGTGGTAACCGGGAGAAGAATAAAAAAGAGTGCGCCTATGATCTGCTGGAAAAAGTCGGCATCGATAGAGAAACAGCAGGCAGAAAAGTGCTTAAAATGTCCGGTGGTGAACAGCAACGCGTAGGCATTGCCCGAGCTTTATCAAACAACCCTGACATTGTAATTGCTGATGAACCTACGGGTAATTTGGATAGCGACACCGAAACTGCGGTGTTAAATATCCTCACATCCCTCGCCCATGACGAAGGCAAATGTGTCATCATTGCTACCCACTCTAAAAAGGTTACTTCCATTGCTGATGAGATCTGGGGAATCAATGACGGAAGGTTGCTTTTTGTAAAACATTCGTAGAATACAAGAGAAGATAAAGAAAGTATTTATATTTTCTGCATCAAGTTTTCTAAAGGAATGTTTCATTACATGCCTATTTGACGCTCCCATAATGCTTTAGTCTTATAATAGATATCCTTTCGAATAGGTTTAACCAGTTGGAAAATAATGATATTATTAATGTAGAATATTTCGTAAGTAGACATATTTCAAAGGAAGTATCGAAGCAGTTGAGATTACCAGACCAATGAAATCGTAACTGTTCTCGCAAAAGAAAACCGACCATTTATTTATTCGGCTCTGTCGCGCTTGATGATTTTCAGCTGTTGATATATTTCCTAAAACTTAAAATTGGACTAATGCGTGTTATAATATTTGAAAATGTGGGTAAATAACATATGATACTGTGATTTAAGGAGGGAAAGGTATGAAGAAGTTAAAAATAGCAGATGGAATCCATATGCTTACTATGAATGTTGAGGACATACTATTTGAGGGAATTTGGGAGATTGCAAATGGAGTAACACTTAACTCCTATATTGTTAAAGGGGAAAAGACTGCAATAATTGATGGTGTAATTGGTTGGGATGGAATACCAGAAACCCTTTATAGAAACTTAGAAGAAATAGGTGTTGAGCTAAAAAGCATTGATTATTTGATTGTTAATCATATGGAACCAGACCATTCCGGTTGGATTTCAAACTTCCGAAAAATTAAGGATGATTTTACGGTAATATGTACTGACAAAGCTGCAAAGATGGTATCCTCATTTTATGGTGAAGACAATATAAGGATTGTGAAGGAAGGAGATACTCTAGACCTTGGAAAGGGTAAGGTATTGAGTTTCCATCCAGTACCGAACGTTCACTGGCCAGACACCATGTACACCTATGAAAGAGATACAAAAACTCTTTTCTCATGTGATATGTTTGGAGCATTTGGTAGGATGGGTGACCATTGTTTTGATGATGAGCTGACACCTGAAGAGATAGACTTCTTTGAATCTGAGGGAATAAGATATTATTCCAATGTAATGACAACTTTTACACCTAGTCTGAGAAAGGCAATTGAGAAAGCAAAAGCGCTAGAGATAAAGACTATTGCACCTGGTCATGGTCCGGTTTATAGAAAAAATCCTCAAAAGATCATAGATGATTATTCCAGGTTTGCCCTATATGCTGAAGGAGCAGGTAAGAATGAAGTTACAATATTGTGGGGATCCATGTATGGGATGACTGCAAAGGCAGTTGATTATGTTGAAGAGATACTTCAAAAAGAAGGTGTCAAATATAACAAGCTGGAAATGCCACTAGAAAGTGATAGTGAAATGGTCTCAACTGTTTTTAGATCTGCAGGGATAATTATTGCAGCACCTACGTATGAGTACAAGCTTTTTCCACCGGTCGCAGCAGCTCTAAATGAGCTTGGCAGAAAGAAGATTGCAGGTAAGCTAGCATTTAGATTTGGGTCATATGGATGGTCTGGAGGTGCAGAGAAAGAACTAAATGAAATAGTTGAACGAAATAGGATGAAGTGGGATTTCATTGAATCTGTGGAGTTTGAAGGAGCACCGAAAGAAGAAGACCTTATTAAAGTGGGAGCAGGGATATTAAAGCTTATAGAAATGATGAGTGAGAAGGTAATAGAGTAATTTTTATGAATCACAAATAGTTTACACTATTTGTGATTTTATGTTTTACTCTAAGGGACTTACTGTCTTTAAAACTTGATCGGCTTTATTTGGGAATTATATGGGTAAATATATTGCTGTAAATGCTTTGGACTAAGTATTATCAAAACTGCTAACAATAAATTTATAGTTTACCTCGATAGTTGATAGATTTAATAAAGGAGATTAGAAATTATGGCAAAACATTTTCATAAAAAGCCCAATATGTATGTGTCACATATACAATTAAAAGTATCAGACTTAGCCCGTTCAGTGAGATATTATAAAAATGTTCTTGGTTTCAAAGTTCTAGAGCAAATTAAAGACACAGCTTATTTAACCGTTGATGGTAAAACCAGTTTAGTTTCGTTGATACAGATAGATAATGCTATACCCTTACGTATTGATCAAACTGGTCTTTACCATATGGCTTTACTATTGCCATCAAAAAAAGATTTTGGGAATATGATTAAACATTTACTTGATTTAGATATAAGGATAGGCGCTGGTGATCACCACGTTAGTGAAGCAATATATCTAGAAGATCCAGATGGTAATGGAATTGAAATATATATAGATCGACATGAAGACACATGGATTTGGCAAAATGATTTTGTTTATATGACAGTTAAAGAAATGGATTTTAGTAGAATTTTGTATGGTGCAGATGCTAATTGGTTAGGGTTGCCAGAAGATACTGTAATTGGACATATTCATTTATCTGTCGAGAATATAGATATTACCCGTGACTTTTATACTAAAGTATTAGATTATAAGGTAGTATGCGAATACCATAAGGCTATATTTGTTTCAACAGGTAGATATCATCATCATTTAGCTTTCAACGTTTGGAATAGTGAAAATGGCCCTTCAGCACCAACTAATGCCGTTGGTCTCAAATCTTTTACTGTTGTCCTAAAAGACGAGGTTTATGCAGAAGAAGTAAAAAGAAACTTAGAAGCAGCAGGCTATCCAGTAAAGATGTACGATGATGAACCCAAATATACTGGTGAACAAAGCTTTTCAACAGTTGACATAAATGGTTTTCCAATACTTTTTACGGTAGAAGGTGAGTAGATATATTAAATCTGCCAAGTTCCAATTCTCTGCTTCTTTTTTACACCGTTAAAGAGTTTTATTAATCAAACATTTTGGATATGTGCATATATATAATCTTTTATATACTATTGAGTTTAGCATTCATATGAAATATAATAGTATTGCATTAACTACACCTAAATATAAATCTCAAAGTGAAAATACAAAAAATTTATAAAAAACGATCTTTTCATACTAAAATGTATTTGAGCAAGGAATGAAAAACCCAAAAAGCAATTACTAAATGATGAGTTCAATAGATAAATAAAATTTTATAAGGAGAGGAGTTTTGAAATGAATAGAGTAAATTTTGGCGCAAAACCATTTATGTATCCAATGCCAGTATTGATTATAGGAACGTACGATGAAAACGGTGTTCCTAATGCTATGAATGCAGCATGGGGAGTCATAACAGATTATAAGGAAATTACTCTCAGCTTGTCAGAGAATCATAAAACTTCAAAAAATCTAGCTGTTACAAAGGCATTTACTGTTAACATTGCAACAGAGGATACAGTTGTTCCTTGTGATTATGTTGGTGTTGAGTCAGGTAATAAAGTGCCAAACAAATTCGAAATAGCAGGTTTTCATGCGACTAGAAGTGAATTTGTTAACGCACCACTTATTGATGAATTACCTATGGCTCTTGAGTGTAAGGTAAAGAGTTTTAAGGATGATATTCTTGTCGGTGAGATACTAAATGTCAATGCTGATGAGAGAATTTTAACAAATGGCAAGATTGATCCTAAGAAGCTAAAACCTATCACTTTTGATCCGGTTAATAATACATACATAGGACTTGGAGAGAAGGTAGGAAATGCTTTCAAAGATGGGTTACAGTTAAAATCCAATAAATCATAAGAAAAATTAGCAGAACCCACAAAAGCGGGAGTGTGATTTCTGTAATTAGATTTCCAATCGACACACCGCTAAGTGGCGTTAAAGTGCACCTCTAAATGTTAGGTTCTAGGACTAACATTTGAGGTGCACTTCATACATCGCGTTCTTTTCGCAAACTCGTATCCGAACTCTGGCGATAAAGAAGACTGTGGATACTATTTATCTGGTATGGTCGAATACTATTTCTGCTTATGCAGTAGATAAAAAAGTGCTCCATAATGATTAGCATCCAGGGCAAGACTTCCTTGCTTTAAGTTAACATCAAAGTCTTTGGAATCTAAGGCGATCATATCTAAAAAGCTTGAAAACTGATCCAGATCAAATTGCTCTGTGATTTTTCGTAGCTTATGGTGGATGTTTTCCATCAGTGCTGGTTGTTCAGTCCGAGAGAATATGTAATTGGTACTAATTCCGAAAGAATGAAACTTCATTTATATGAGTAACTTATTAATTACTTATTGGAGACTAAATATGAAAAAACTAAAGATATTACTAGATACCGATATAGGTGGAGATATTGACGATGCAATATGTCTTGCCTATTTACTTAGAGAGCCTCAATGTAATTTAATAGGTATTGCAACCGTAAGCGGAGAGTCGGAAAAGCGAGCAGCTATTGCAGATGCGATTTGCAAAGCAGCAGGTAGGGATATCCCAATCGTGGCAGGATTAGATACAACATTACAGCCTGTACCCATATATCCAACTCCAGGAGGTGCAGATGCACTTAAAAAATGGAATCACAATACATATAAGAATTCGGACGCTCCAGCATTTCTATATCAAAAGATAAAAGATAACCCACATTAGGTCATATTAATTGGGATAGGTAATATGACGAATATTGCAACCTTGTTTCAGATTTATCCAGATGCTCTAAACTTACTAAATGGAATTTATGTTATGAATGGATATTTTGGAGCCGAATCCTTACCAGAGCCGTGGTTTAACTGGAATTCAAGGGCTGATCCATTGGCTTCAAAAATTGTCTGTGCATCTAAAGTAGCTAACCACAGAGTCATTCCACTCGATGTGACACAGATGCTAACTATTGAAGCCGAGAATGCTTACCAACTATTAAATAAAGATTCAGCACTCATGAAAGCTGTATTCGATTTTGGCAATGCATGGCTAGAAAGCTCGAATAAGCTAACTCTGCATGATCCTTTGGCAGCGGTCTGTGGGATAGACATGGATTACACCAAAATCTATAGTTGAATGGTTGTTACTTGAATATTAGGCAATAAATCATATAATAGGAGGAAAAATTGTACCCCAATTTTAAAGGGTGTATATTTTTTTACTATCTGAGCAATATATTTCTTCTTCCATAGTAAATAAATATAATAATATTGAAGTAAAACATAGCTCATTTGCCTTGGGATGGGAAGCTGAAGATTTTATTCGTAGTTTCGGCTCACGAGAAGCCGTAAAACCAGAAGTATTAGGTCATTGGGTACATGCAAATAAAAATGATGATGAACACCGTTTCAATATTGAAGGAATGCGCCAAACTGATTTCAATTTCCCTTTTTCAAAGTCTGGCTTGAAAGCTGCAAAAGCAGCTAGTCTTATCGCTGGAGATAATATGTATTGGGATGTATTTGATCAATTACAATACAAATTGTTTGTTGAAAATAAGAATATTGAAGATATTGCTGTATTGGAAGAAGCAGTGAAAGAAACCAGCATCCCTTTCTCTGATTGGAAAGCACAGTTTGAAAGCGATGAAACGGAAAAAGCTGTTTTAGCTGATATACAGCTTGCGAAGGCTTATGGTATTAAAAGTGTACCTACCCTCGTTATTAATCAAAAGTATGCTATTACTGGTACTCAATCACAAGATGAAATCGAAAAGGTATTGGCTAAGATCTCAGAAGAAGGGATTCCATTAAATAAAGTGTAAATCATTTAGATTGGTGGAGAGCCATATTTAACTCCAGCATGTTGAGAATTTCTACATACTGGAGTTAACAGGGGGAGTATAAATATTAAGCCACTGTCCAACCTCCGTCTACGGGAAGAGCAACCCCAGTTAAATAGGAAGACATGTCCGATGCCAGGAAAAGAGCAGCATTTGCGATATCTGACGGTTGTGCAAACCTCTTTAGTGGTATAGGAGCCAAAAACATTTCACTTAATTGTTTGTTCTCGAGTAACTCTTTTGTCATTCCTGTTTCACCAGTGCCTGGACAAATGCAATTTACCCTAATATTATACTGTGCGTAATCTACTGCCATGGCTTTAGTGAGAGAAACAACTCCACCTTTAGAAGCTGCATACGATACAGCATCTGGAAACCCAATAATTCCTGCTGCTGATGCAGTACTTATGATTACTCCACCATTTGCCTTCATATATGGAACAACATATTTGCTTCCAAGATAGACGCTTTTAAGGTTAATGTCTATAACTCTTTCCCAATCTGTTACAGCGAGTTCATCAGCTTTTCCGGGTATGTAAATTCCTGCATTGTTAAACAGAATATCTATTTTTCCAAAGTTCTGTACAGTCTTTTCAACTAAATTTTCAACGTCTTTCTCTGAAGATACATCGGCTTCTATAAATATAGATTCTCCACCATACCTATTAATTTCTTCTGCTACCTTTTCCCCAAAAGGGTTATAATCTACTACTACTAGTTTAGCCCCTTCTTTTGCAAATAGTAATGAGGTTTCCCGTCCAAAACCAGAAGCTGAACCTGTAACTATGGCAACTTTATCCTTTAGCAACATATCAAATACCTCCTAATATAAGCGTATTAATGGTCTAAGCTTTTGTGGTTTTATATTATAATACCTCAATATTTTGCTCACAAATCACGTAAATATTATAATATTCATTCTGGAATTTTGAGAAAGTATTTTTTTAGTTTCAGCTCTGTTTAAAGATGAGAATCCTAAAACAATAGTAGTTTATTCATTAGAGAATAGGGGAGGGAAATAATTAACGAACGAAGTAGTTTTTAACATATATAAGATCATTAGGGGATTGCAACTGTAAAGTTTTATAGCATTTTTAATTTTGCTTTTGCTTATACTTCTTAAAGAAATAATATAATCCACTGACACAGATAATCAAGCCCAGGATTGCAGGTTTTATAATAGACATACCTGCTTCACCACTAAAAGCGATGCTCCAAATTATTTTTAGTACAGCTGCACCTATGATAACACCTATAAGCCATTTCCAGTTTCTTTTCCATGCAGCTGTAAGGAGCAAAAAGAAGAATAGGGGTACTGCTAAACTAATTACTATTTTGGGAAAGGTCCATGTGCCCTTAAGGTAATCAATCTCAAAA
>JAWLDD010000048.1:0-11096 GCA_041686815.1 Candidatus Atribacteria bacterium
AAGGATAAGGGATTAAAGATTACTACTCCAATTCCTTGGAGTAAAGTTAGTCTGGATAATCAGGTTGATATAACTGTTTTAGCCCCTAATGGCGATAAATATGAAGATACGAATGACTATTCTGTCGTACTTAAAATGGTATACAAGAATACATCTTTTCTATTTACAGGGGATGCGGAAGCTGTATCAGAAGCAGAGATGCTGAAAAGAGGTTTTAATCTAAAAGCAGATGTGCTTAAAGTAGGGCACCATGGAAGTTCTAATTCAACTACAGCAGCTTTTTTAAAGGCAGTTTCACCCCAACATGCAATTATATCAGTGGGTAAAAAAGGGGGGGTTCTTATGAAACTTGATGGAGTTGTATTAAAGAGACTGAATGAATTAACACAAAAAGCGGAGAAGGTTGCTTCAACATATCACACAAGTGAATATACTTCACCTTCTGTTGACACTGAAATTTTTAATGAATGGGCAATATCTGTGCTGAGTATCTTCAAAAATGTTTTCGGAGAAGAAAGTGTCCACTATATAAAATTTAATAAGGAGTATGAGGACTTTAGCGGATATGATGATGATTTCAAAGTGTGTAGAGGAATTTTTAAGGCAGCAAAAGAAGACTATGAGTGCGGGTATTTGTTCAATTTAAAGTCTTTAATTAGCGCTGAAGTCTTAGATAATGTTATTGAGCAAGCGGAAGAGCTATTAAAGTCAGGATATAAGGATTCGGCTTGTGTTGCAGTTGGAGTTACACTAGAAACTGCATTAAAAGATTTATGTATCAGAAATAACATTACATTGGGTAAGCTGGACAAGATGAACTCTGACTTATGCAAAGCAGGTGTATATAACCTAGGCATGCAAAAGCAGATTACTGCTTGGGCGGATAGAAGGAATAATGCTGCACATGGTAGCTTTGACTCATATACAAAGGAAGATGTAGAGGATATGATTAGGGGGGTTAATAGATTCATTGCAGACTATTTATGAGGAGGATTATTTTACTTCATATAAACCAGCTAATCACAGTCAAGTGGTTTAGCAAAATAAATTTGCTCTAGTAAAAACGGCAATAGCAAGGCTAGCCTATTCGTGTATAGGCTTTAATAAGCAATATCAAGCTTTTGCTACTCGGCTCTAAACTCAGTTTTACTGCTCAACATTCCGTAAATAATCCGCAGAAGCTTGTTGCAGGTTGCCACCAGGGCAACTTTAGGAGGCTTCCCTGTATTTACTTTATTGGTATAATATTCATATAGCACAAGGTTGCATGGTCCATTCGGCCGCTTTCTGACAGCGGCTGAGGCGGCCTGAAATAGTGCCTTCCTTAAGTAGGGAGTACCCCTCTTGGATATCTTGGTATTCTTTGCTCTGAAGCTGCCAGATTGATAAAGGAAGGGTCCAGCCCAGCATACGCAACAAGTTGTTTAGCAGTATCAAAGTTTGTAATGTCACCAATCTCTCCAAGAATGGTGGCTGCTGTTACCTCTCCTACTCCGGGGATGGATAGTAAGAGTTGGAAGTCAGGAGAGAGCTTAGTCCATTCATTGATTTGAGCCCGTATATCAGCCAGGATTTCTTTGTGGGTCAGCAGAGACTTCACATAGCTTTGCAGAACCCGGATATTGGACTGTTGGGCCCCATCATAGGATAAGCTTTCTCTTGCAGCAGCAATAAGCGTGTCTACCTTATGGTTGCACCATTCATCGGAGTGTCTACATAGCTTAATAAGGCTAAAGAGTTCTTCGCGTTTGGCAGAGAGAGCGGCCTCAGGCGAAGGAAAAGAAGCAATCACCCTTAGTGATGTAGGATTGCATAAGTGGTCAAACACAGAATCGTACTTCGGGAACACAAGAGCCAATATACTTCTGAACCTCAACTGAGTTTCAGTATTCAAAGCATTAAATCCGTCCCATTGTCTGCAAAGACTGCGTAGTTCCTGTACATCATGTGTTTGTTCCCTAAAGGGTTTCAAATCATTGGTGTAGTAGACCTGAGCAATGCGGTAAGTATCAACAGGGTCAGTCTTTATCTTACGAATAGACTTGCGCTTCTCCATACTTGTCTGGAGTGGATTAAGCACATATACACTGTAGCCAAGGTCAGTAAAATACTGAGTGACAGGTTTGTAGAAGTTGCCTGTTGCCTCCAGTACAACATCGGGGTTACAGCCAGTGCCATTCTGCAGCTCCTTAAGGCAGTGAAGAGCTGATTTCATTCCCTCGGGAGTATGAGAGAAATCAAAGGGTTTTGTATAAGGTTTGTTGTAAGAGAGAAAGCCGGTAGCAAAGCTTGATGACTTAGATACATCGATACACAATGCAGGATTGTTCATAAAATACCTCCTTTTATTCTGGGTTTCCTCATCTGGCGACCCTCCACAGGTTCGTACGATGATGCGTGCTATAAGCACAACCAGCTCAATCGAGGTATGAGTGTCAGTAAGGCTAAAACAGTTTATGCGGCGGGATCAAAGTCCCAACAAGGCCCACGTTTTTCACCCAGATTAATTACTTTAAGCATAAAAGATAATGAAAAAAGTTCATACCCAGATAAGCTGGTTATGAACCTAGTATACGAACAATGCCCTCACGCTGCGGCACGAAGGGCAGGGGCAAGGGGCGTGCGTTCCTTGGGTTGCCGGAAGCATTTGCGTTGGAGCGGGGCAGGGCAACCACACCCCTTCACCGGGAGTAAAGCTCCGCCAGGGGGATTGACTCTGTGAGTCCGGTTCAGTGGTGTCGTGAGTGCGAACCCGTTAGGCGAAAAGTATCCATGTAGAAAGTATAGGAGGCAGTAATGATTTGTGCATATTGTAAGGAAGATAGAAAAGTAAGTAAGGAGCATATAATACCAGCAAGCATTATACAGCTATTCCCTGAATGTACTTTAGCTTTTCATAAAGAGGGATATTATATTGGTGAGGCTGTAATAAAGGATGTATGCGAAACATGTAATAATATAGAATTAGGTAAGTTAGATTCGTATGGGAAGATGATAATTGAAAATCATTTTGTTCAAGAATATGAAAGAGATGCTAAAGTGAAATTTGAATATGACTTTAATTTACTCTCAAGATGGCTTATAAAGATATTATTTAATGATGATAGAGCAAATAAGGGGAACCTAGAATGGTATGAAAATCATATCAATTATATTCTTAATGCAGAGGATATAGAAACAACAAAAGTATCATTATTTGCAGGATTAGCAATAAATTCATCGCCTATGCCAGCATTTTGGGCTAATAATAGAATAATAAATATAATTCATAATCCTGTTTTTGTACTAGAAGGGCTATTTGAGCAGTTGGATGCAGAAGGAACATTATTTAATCCAAGAAAAAATTATAATGACATACATGTTGAAAAGTTATTTAGCAAACATTTAATACAATTTGGGTCTGTTATATTTATAATATTTCTCTGGGAAGATGATGTAAGTTCAGAACATATTAATAAATATGAACAAGTAATTCAAATGATGTTTCCATATAAAACCCTTTGTAGAGATGAAGGTAAAGCTACAATATCAAGGTGTACACATGCCTATAATTTTTTTGCGCCACAGCTTGTTGATAGTTGTGTCGGGATGGAAATAGCAGATGCAACAAATTGTTTTATGCCAACATACCAAGACCCAATGGATGTACAGAAGGAACTAAATGAATTATGGAGTAAAGAAGTAGCAAAGATACGAAAAGAAAGTAGATATAAGAAGGCAAAAAAGAAAAAGCAGCATAAGTAATACTCGTCGCCGAACAATGCCCTCATGCGGCGGCACGGAGGGAAAGAGCAGGAAGTGGACATGCCTTGGGTTGCCGGACGCATTTGCTATGGAGAAGGGCAGGGCAACCACACCCCTTCACCGGGAGCGAAGCTCCGCCAGTGGGAAGGGCTCTGTTAGTACGGTTCAGTGATGTCATAAGTACGGAATCGTTATCTGAAATATAGAGAAATATTAATAATTTGCAGTGGTTAGACTTTAATTAGTAGGAGATGATCATATTGGAAGATATACAGGTAAGAATAGCCTTATTTCTACTCATTCTATGGATACTTTATAGTTTTTGGTATGTTGTAAGTAAAAAACAATTTGGTTCACTTTTTAATTTAATTAAGGATACTTTTATTGAGACATATAAATATTCACTTAATTTGCTAACACTTATGTTTCTAATTATTTTTTACACTGAAATTATAGTTGGTGTATTTATTCAAAAGGGATTCTCTGTAGCTTCTATAATTGAAAGAAATCCGAATAATACTTTCGAATTTATAATGGTCTTTCCAACTACAATATTGATGGTAGGCTCAATGATTTGGTGGACTAATAAAATTATGAAACTTGTTGGAAACAATTTTTTAAGAATACAATATGATAATCAAGCCGTAGCTGTGACAATGCGCTTAATGAGTTTTGTTGTATTTATCTTCTTTCATGGTTTAATTTTGTTGCCTATGTTTACATATGGGATAGTAGGTGCCTTTGGTAATCCAAGAGTATAGTATTTATTTTAATGTAATTTCTCTATACTTTAAATAAAATTAAGCTCACACTGCCGCACAGTAGGTAGTGGTGAGCGGTGGGCATGCATTGGGTACTCGAAAGATTTGTACAACACCCATTCACCATGAGCGAAGCTCCATCAGCATGAAATGCTCCGGGGTACCAGTCCAGTGGTATCATGAATGTGGAGACGCTATTTGGTATTTATTATATGGAGGTTTCTATGGAAATCAAGAAGATAATTGAAAAGAAAAAAGCGAATATACAAAGAGAAATAAACAATGTATTCATTTGGAGCACAATTGCATTTGATGCACTAATTGAAACGTCAAAAGATAAAGCGTTTATAAATAAAGGAACCTTTGAAGTACCATCAAAATCAGGAATGAGGGAAATAAAAAGAGATAAGACAAAAGCCAGAGAATTGTTGAATGACGCAATAGAGTATGGATTGTATTATTCAATGACAACATACATAGTTGCACAGTTTGAAAATTTCATTTCAGATGTGATTAGTGAATTACTAAAACACGAACCAAGGAAGCTTCTTGAAAGAGTAAATGGGATTAATCACCAGAAAACAATTGCATTGAATACTATTATACTAAACTCCTCAAGGGAGGAGATTATTGACGAAATCATTGAAGCAGAACTCATAAGTATCATGTATGCATCTCCTCAGAAGCAAAATGAGTATTTCAGAGATGTTTTGAAAATCAATGTCGAAAGTTTGATATGGGACAAATGGTTTGAATATAAGGCAACAAGAGATATTATTATACACAATAGTGGATACGTTAATGATACATATATTGGCAAGGCCGGAGTGCTTGCGAGAGGAGTAATTGGCAACAAGATAGAAGTTGATGATGTCTATTTTGAGGATATGATAAAAACCCTTAAATCCTTTGCTGGAAAAATTTCAACAGCTGTTAAACAAGAATACTAAGCATAGGAAGTGCTATATAACAAAGAACTTACACTGCAGAACGGCGTGCTAAGGCAGGAAACATGCGTGCCTTGGGTTGCAGAAGATATTTCTCTGAGAAATGTCAGCAGCCACATCCCTTCACCGGGAGTGAAGCTCCGCCAAAGGGATAAACTCTGTAATTCGGTATAGCGGTATCGTGAGTACGAACCCGTTAGGTCACATTGGCTGCTTTGTTTACACCACGATGATTTAATGGAGTATATATAGCTCCGATCACATTGAAAAGAGAGGATAAGAGATGTTACAGATTATATCTGGTAAGTTTTATGAGCATGATGATAGATATAAGCATGAATGTAAAGGAATAATATACTCTAACATAGCATGGTCAAGTAAAATTGAAACATGCGTAATTACTTTAGAGCCAGCAGATGTTTATGGTCATACTTCTGGTTATGTTATGAGCTACATAAATCAACTTGAAAAAGAAAAAGAATTTAATGGTTTTGCTTTAGTTAAGACAGGTGATGAAGAAATCCAAAAACAATTTAAGTATCTTTGCACGTTTGGACTCAATGCTATTTTTGACGCTGATCGCAGTGTTGTCTATAAAATGTGTAGAACTACACCTATTAGTGCACATGAACACAATATCCCTTCCGGGTATGTTAACAGATATTTTGACGTTAATTTGCATGCTACACAACGAGAAGCTGATGAATTTATTAGTTTTGTTTCAGATGTAATAGGATTGCCAAGGAAAGCCTACAATGTTATTATTTCTTGTCTTGGAGCTTTTGAAGCAGCATTAAAACTACTGGATGATGATTTGAATCTTGCATATTCAATGATGATATATTGCGCCGAAACATTATCACAGAATTTTGATAATTACGTTCCTGTTTGGGAAGATTATTTTCAGAATCAAAAAACAGCTTTAGAAAAGAAATTTGAAAGCATTGAAATTGAAAAAGCCGATGCTATAAAAGCAATTCTTGTTAAGAATGAACATTTAAAACTTACTCGACGCTTTGTTAATTTCATTAATAGCCATTTAGATGACGAATTTTTTGTTAGTGATGCTTATTCAATAAATCGAGCAATAAATAAGGATGAATTAGAAAAAGCTTTGATTAATGCTTATAATATGAGGTCAAGATATGCTCATAGTCTAGAACCAATAATGAAACAGTTAACTGATTCTAGAATAGTTAAAAACAATGATGTATTTGAATTTAATCATGAACCTTTTTTAACATTTGGAGGATTAACAAGAATAATTAGAAGAGTCATCTGGAATTTTGTAAATCAGTACCAAAAGGTGGAAGTAGAAAGAATTAATTGGAGAAATGAGTTACCAGGGATATTACAATTAGAAATGGCACCACAATGCTGGATTTGGCAGACCGATGGCTTTACTATCGAGCATATAACAAAAAGGCTTGAAGGATTTTATAAATTAATAGTTTCAGAAAATATACAAATTCCTGATTTGCGTCCATTGCTAGAGAGGTGCAGAGAGCTTTATAAATCTGCCAATAGTGAGCAAAAGAATCAGATATTTTGTTTATATAAGCTTTATAATACATTCATAAGAGAAGAAGATAGATCAATAGGATATCATGAGTTTATTGAAGAGAACAAAACAATCTTAACTGTATGCTCAATTTATAATATCGCAATAATTTCATTACCTATAAACATCGAAGTTGACATAAGTTGGGAAGGAGATGATTGCGCGAAAGTTTTAGAATCATACAATCGCAAAAAGCTTAATAACAAGTGTATTAAGCTACCTAGCAAAATTGAAACAGCAATTTATCTGAATATGGCAAATAGTTGTAGAGAGGAAAATTCAGAGAAACAAAAAGAGTGGTTAAGGCGTGCCCTCTTTAATTCTGCTGGGAACAAGGAGTTACAAGATAAAATACTAGAATGTATAAATACATTGGAGAATTTTGATATCAAAACAATTTTTAGCAATTTATTTAGTACTAAAACCCTGGGAAATAATAAAAGTACGAATGAAACTGTAAATTAATTGATATATGAGCAGCCAACATCGCTTAGCAATGTGCTCACGCTATCATACGGTGGCTAGGGAAAGGGGAATGCATGCCTTGAGTTACCGGATGTACTAGTACTGGCGTAGGAGTAGGGTAACAACATCTCTACACCAGGAGTGATTTCTGAATGGTCTGGTTCAATGGCATCGTGAGTGTGCAACCGATATGTGAGATTGCTCGACCATTTATATTAATTGTAATCTTTCTCTGTCCAGTGAAATACTATACTATGCACAAGAGGTGTTATATGGTTAGCATTAAAAAAAATTTTCTAAGGTTTCTTCCATATGGTACATCGATATTATTCGGATTAATTATATACTTTATTGGTATTTATCTTAATGATAATCTAAAGAGTTTATTTGTTAATGTTTCCGCAGCTTTTTTATCTATTCCATTGCTATTTTTATTCTACGAAGTTTTTCGTAAGTTTTCGCATAGAAGGCTTAATAAAGAAATTTATAACTATGCAAAATTGCAGATAGATAGTGAAGTTTTATCAATTTTAAGTAGATTGACGAAACTTGTTTATCCAGTAGAGTTGCAGGATTTATCAATAAATAGTTTGAACAGATTTATTTGGATACCTATGGAAGAATTACACAAGTTATTACTTGAAAGTCAATATTTAGGGTTTCAAATATACAATAAATGGGATAAATGTGAGAAATATTTTGAAGATGTGTTAAAAAATACATTTGTTTTGGACAAGCTTGAAGATGAGAGTATTATCTGTATCATTGAGATATTAAAAGCCATTAAATCTTTTGAGCAAGCATTTTCAATAGAAGATTTATATATACAGGTAGCTAATAATGAAAGTGACTATAAAATTACTGGAGATTTGAGCACTATTAATGCAACAAGTAGGCTCTTACTCCTAAAGAAAGTAGGAAATGAACAATATCAAGTTAAAGATTTTGGCGATTTCCACATTTCTGATAGAGACAAGCTTTTATGTACATTTAGAGTAAATGAGCATATCGTTAATTACTTTATTCAAGATATACTAAATGTACTCGCAAGTATTATTAAATGGCTAGATTCAACAGGAAAAGAGATTATTCTTGACACTAACCAGTTCAAGCTCATTACAAAATGTAATACGAAAAGTTAGTTTGATTCTATAGGTATTTGACCAACTATTTTATAAGAACAAGGTTATCTGAGCAATTTCACATAACAAAGCGCTTATGCTGTAGTACAGCAGGATGAGGCAAGTAGCAAGTGTGATTTGAACGTTGCCACACCTCTTCACTGAGAGCACAGCTCCGTCGGGGGTACATGTTCTGGTGTACGGTTCAGTGATTTCAAGATGCTGAACTGTTAGTTGAAATAATTAGATTAAGAGAGGATTATGAAATTGATAGATGAGCTATTTAAAAGTATAGAAGAGTATCGGACAAAAGAAGAATTAAAAGATTACATAAAGTTAATTTACGAAGAAATTGCTAGTGATTGCGAATTATCTAAATTACTTCAGTTGAAGAAAGGACGATTTAAGGAGCTTAGAGAAGAACTAATACCTTTGACCAATTATAGCTATTCAAAGTTTGCACAAAACGGTTCATTGTACAGAATTGTTCTTGGAAACCAAAAATATGATGGAATTGAATTTTATAATGGTGTCGAGTATAAAATTGAATTTACGGAATTTCATGATGGTAAGGAAATGAATCACCTAATGAAAGATATGCATTCTAACAATGGAGTAGGTAGGGGAAAGGGAAGAGACTTTTATATATCTAAAGCAGAATTTTTGGATGGATTCGATAAAAACGCTAGAAGAAAATCAGAAAATGCTTATGACAATTTAAAATTAGTATTTATTATTACAAATGAGGCTTATGGATGGATTTTACCACATCATAGCGAGGAAGAATTCTATATGGAGATAGAGGATATTATTAAGAAATACGACTTTGGTAATAACGAAGTATTTATTATGAGACCATCGCAAGTTCTTCTTGATGAAAGTGGGAATGTAATTACTAAAGTGAAGTGACAATGACTAATTCGATTAATACTATATTTAGATAGGAGCTACAGGCACGTTTTTAAGGAGAAGTCAAAGCACAATATCCCTTCGCCAGTAGCGAAGAACTTCAGGGGGAGGGTCAAATATATCTGGTTAAGGGACATCATAGCACGGTAATGTTATTAGAGTTGATTAGTGATAGCAGAAAGGCTAATCTAGATTACAAAATATCAAATAGACAGATAAATATCACTAAGTAGAGTATGTAAGTATCGTTAGAATAAAATGGCAATAAAAATTGAAATATCTTTATCTATAAAGGTGTGAAATAGTTGAAAAGCAAATTATCGGACCATATATTTAAAAAAGGTAAGTTTATAACACCATGGAATAATGTTTTAGGAAGTATGTCAAAAATGCAATCATGGTGTTTAGAAAGATTGCCAGAGTATCTATGGTTAGGCCTAGTTCTAGAAAAGTATGGAAGAAAAGAAGGTTTAGAAAAATCAGCTGCAGTTCTACAGCGTTTACATGAGATTAATGGGGGGATTTCAGTCCCAGCTTTTTCTCTCATCATAAAATTGGATGCTGAAGAACAGAAAAGATTGTATGATAGTATAGGCGAGATTATTGACAAGGATGTATTATCGCCTTTAACCCTACTATACACATATAGTGACTATCCAGAATTTTCTAGAGGATTTTGCAATCCCCAAATCACTCCATCTGACCGTCAACAAGCTATAGCCACTGTTTTAGAAAAGGCTTTTTTTCATCAATCAGAGCTGGCTACAGATATACGTTTTTTAGTATTATATTTTTCGTTAATCAAAGGCAATTTCCAAATGCCAGCACAAGAACTGGAGTTAATTATGCAATACCCACTGCTAGAACACTCTGATGAGATGATGAGGATAATTAGGCCATCAGTAAGAGCGACGGAAATGGTGCTAATGAACCTTGAAGTGCTAGATGAACAATTTTTAGAGGACTTTTGGAGGCGAATCAGTAAGATGAGTGAGTGTAATCTATTCTATATTAAATTTCCTGGTAATGAGTTAGATGCAAATAAATACATTGAACTATTACATGAGGTTTTTCAATATCTATCAAACTGTTTTACATCAATAAACCCCCTGGATAAAAAGATGCTGGTTCTATTAGGGATTTCTATATATTCATATAAAAGGTTGATAGAGATAGTAGAGCATGATTTGTATAATTCTATAGCTGCAAGAAGCACTATCAGAACTATTATAGAAAGCTATATCATGATGAAATACTTATTAACTAATGAGAATTCACAACATGATATATGGGATGTCAGTTTACACAAAATATTTTACACTATCTAGCCAACTGTTCATCCTCTTTAATAATAGATTGGAACAATGTCTATAACCTAAATTATTACTCACCAAATGAAGAGAAAGTATACACAGAATTATTTACATTCCCCAAAAAAAGAATATATTGCATCATAGGCTATATAATCATGCTATATTTTATAAAATCTTTTAGATTTTTAAAAATATTAGTTGATATACAATTATGACACAATATACTCTTTATATAGTATTTTCTTAAATAAATGAACAATTAATAATTTTCTAGA
>JAWLDD010000049.1:0-10930 GCA_041686815.1 Candidatus Atribacteria bacterium
CCATGTTTAAGACTCGGAAGGTGGTGAGCTTAAATTGGAAATTACTGATGTAAGGGTTCGAAAAGTCGGCGGCGATGGCAAAATGAAAGCAGTTGCTTACGTGACCTTTGACAACGCCTTTGTAGTTCACGACATTAAGATAATTGAGGGTCAAAATGGGATGTTTATTGCAATGCCTAGTCGGAAGACTCCGGATGGGGAGTACAGGGATATTGCCCACCCAATTAACTCAGAAATGAGGGGAATGCTCCAGGGCGTGATTTTGGAGCAATATGAGAGACTCGGTGAGGAATAAGCTTCAAAGGAGAAAATTCTCCTTTGAAGCTTATTTAGTTTAGTAGGCATTCTTTTTTTTGTAAAAGGTAAACATTTTTGTGATTTTGCTGTATAATGTAAGAGCTAAGTTAAAAATATTAAGGAGAGCTGTAATGGATAACAAAGTAATAGCAGTTATAATGGCAGCAGGGGATGGAACTAGGATGAAGTCTTCCCTGCCAAAAGTTATGCATAAAATTTGCGGCCATCCAATAATAGAATATGTGGTAAACTCCGCTCTTGGTGTTGCCAAATGTGAACCAGTGGTGATACTGGGTAACGGAGCTGACCAGATCAAGGAGTGTTTAGGTCCTGACATCAAGTACGCCTATCAACATGAGCGATTGGGTACAGGCCATGCGGTTATGATGGCACGGGACTACCTGGAAGGCCAAGATGGATATGCCCTGGTGCTAGCAGGAGACATACCTCTCATTTCTGCCGATACCCTTAAGGGTTTGTTGGACTATTGCCAAAATGGTAACTACCATGCGGTAGCTCTATCTGCCCTATTTGACAATCCAGAGGGATATGGCAGGATTGTTAGGAATGTATCAGGGGATTTTGAGCGAATAGTTGAGCACAAGGACGCCTCTGAAGAAGAAAGGTTGATCAATGAGATCAATGCATCCATATACTGCTTTTCTATTCCGGCCCTACTTGAAGGACTGTCAAAACTGGACAACAACAATGCCCAGGGTGAATACTATTTGACCGATGTCCTTGGCATTTTGAAGAAAGCCGGAAAGAGGATAGGGGTGTATACCCTATATGATCCTACCGAGATAATGGGTATAAACACCAGACTGCAGCAGGCAGAAGCTGAAAAAATACTCAGAAGGCGCATCAACTATGGTCACATGGAAGATGGAGTGACCATAATAGATCCCGATAATGCCTATATAGGTCCATATGTAAAAATTGGTAGGGATGTAACCATTTATCCCGGCAATGTCCTGGAAGGACATACCGCCATAGATGATGGAACCATCCTATATCCCAACAACCGAATAGTGGATTCTACTATAGGCCGGGATGTTAAGATTCAAAGTTCAGTTATATTGGAAAGCCAAATAGGAGACAGAACCACCGTAGGACCATTCGCCTATCTAAGGCCGGGCAGCATTATAGATAATGATGTACGCATCGGGGATTTTGTTGAAGTTAAAAACTCCCACATCGGCGAGGGCAGCAAGGTCTCTCATCTAACATATGTAGGAGACGGCGAAATAGGTAAGAATGTAAATATAGGCTGTGGTGTTGTTTTTGTTAACTATGACGGTAAGAAGAAACACAGAACAGTAGTGGAGGATAACGCTTTTGTCGGGTGCAATACCAACTTGGTAGCCCCGGTCAGAGTTAAGAATAATTCCTATATAGCAGCGGGCTCCACCATAACCGACGATGTTCCAAGCAGTGCATTAGCCATTGCCAGGGCTCGTCAAATCAACAAGGAAAATTGGGTAAACAAGCATAAGAAAGAAATGGAGGAAAATCAATGATAACCCATGGTACCAGCATAAAAATTTTTACAGGAAATTCCAATCCCAAACTAGCAAGAGAGATAGCCGAGCATGTAGGCGTCCCAATGGGGAATTCGGAAGTAACAACTTTCAGCGATGGCGAGATTAGTGTAAATATCTATGAAACCGTAAGGGGGGCCGACGTATTTGTTATACAGTCAACCTGTTCCCCGGGCAATGACAACCTCATGGAGATGCTCATTATGATAGATGCATTCAAAAGGGCTTCAGCCGGTAGAATCACTGCTGTTATGCCCTACTACGGCTATGCAAGACAAGATCGAAAGGCCAAGGCCAGGGATCCCATCACAGCAAAACTCATTGCTGATCTAATCACAACTGCAGGAGCCGACAGGGTGCTGACCATGGATCTCCATGCTGCACAGATTCAAGGATTTTTCTCTATTCCAGTAGACCACCTGCTGGGAGCACCAATACTAGCTCAGCATTATTTAGAGCGTGGCTTTGAAGACGATGATGTAGTGGTTATTTCACCCGATATAGGCAGCGTCACCAGAGCTAGAAATTTTGCTAACCGACTCAATGCTCCCATAGCTATAGTGGACAAGCGCAGACCCAGAGCCAATGTGGCCGAGGTCATGAACATCATAGGTGATATAAAGGGTAAGAAGGTCTTGTTGGTAGACGATATGATCGATACTGCCGGTACCTTGATCCAAGGAGCTAAAGCCTTAATGGAAAAAGGAGCTAAAGAGGTATATGCCTGTGCTACCCACGGAGTTTTGTCAGGTCCAGCCATAGAAAGGTTACAGGATTCTCCCATCAAGGAGCTGGTAATAACCGATACAATACCCCTACCCCCCGAAAAGCAGATCGATAAAATACGGGTTCTGTCTGTAGCACCTGTCTTCGCAGAGGCTATTGATAGGATCTATGAAGATTTGCCAGTAAGTACTCTATTCGAATAGGTGATAGCTGGTGTGGATTATAGCAGGCCTGGGAAACCCAGGATTAAGGTATGCCAGAACACGGCACAATATAGTATTCATTGTCCTTGATATGCTTGCTGAAAAGCTGGGCATAGAGGTAAAGAAGATAAAACATAAAGCCCTTGTAGGTGAGGGGACTTATGAAGGGCAAAAGATATTGCTGGCAAAGCCTCAAACCTACATGAACCTTAGCGGGGAAAGCATCTTGGATCTAAAGAATTGGTACAAGCTAGAGGATTCAAGAATTATTGTCATATACGATGACATAGATTTAGATGTAGGGGTACTTAGAATACGTGCATCAGGCAGTGCTGGCACCCATAACGGTATGAGATCTATCATATACCAACTTGGCAGCCAAGACTTCCCCAGGGTTCGCTTGGGCATAGGGCGGCCTCCTGAAGGCTGGGATCTAAAGGATTATGTCCTATCCACCTTCAATGAAGATGAGCTACCTGCTCTAAAGGATGCATGTCAAAGGGCAGTAGAGGGGATAGAGCTTATCATCTCCAAGGGGGTAAACTATGCCATGAGCAAATGCAATGGATAAGAGGTGATTCTTTGTCTTTGAAATGGCTGGATCCCATGATGCAATGGGACGAGTTTATAAAGATGAGAAAGGCCGTCCGTCAAGGAAATGGCCCTACTTTGGTTTTTGGACTTTCCGAGTCCCAAAAAAACCATGCTGTATCCAGCCTGTTGTACCCACTGGATAGGCAATGTCTATATATAACTTATAGCGATGCCCAGGCAAAAAAGATATACGAAGATCTAAAGTTCTATATGGACCATCAGGTAATGCTCCTGCCTCCTCGGGACATAGTGTTCTATGACGTAGCTGCCCACTCTACCGAACTATCCGGCCAGCGGCTCCAGGTATTAGAGGCATTGGTTCTGGGAGAGAAGCGTATAGTAGTGGCCTCCATAGAAGCTCTACTATGCATTCAAACCCCACCCGCCATATTCAAAGAATCCCTCATTCAGATAGAGGTAGGACAGGAGCTTCCCATAGATACCCTGACCCGCAAGTTAGTGGGAATGGGCTACGAAAGGGTTTCCACAGTAGAAGGCAGGGGGCAATTTAGCGTAAGGGGAGGTATCATGGATGTATACCCCATGACCCGGGAAAACCCCTGTAGAATAGAATTTTTTGATGATGAAATAGATTCAATACGATATTTTGATGCTCTCACTCAGCGCTCAACCGACAATGTGAGCAGCTTATCCATCCCTCCAGCCAGGGAGCTGGTAATAACCAAGCAGGTGCTAGAGGAAGGCCTTGCTAGGATAGAGGATGACCTGTCAAAGGCCCTAAAAAAGAGCAAAGATGAAGAGGATGACGCCCTAAAAGACAAGATTTCCGCATTGTTAGAGGATATGAAACAGGGGATGTATCACAACAACCTGGAAAGATATTTTCCCTTTTTCTATCCCCAAGGGCACATACTCCCAGATTATATGGAGCCAAATGCCCTTATTGTGGTGGATGAGCCCTCTCGCGTCAGTGACCGTTTTACGGGTTGGGAATATGAGTTTATGGATCATTTTGCAGCTCTATTAGAGGATAGGCAAGTACTCCCTGGGCAAGGCAAAGTCTTCTTACCCTATGGGGAGTTTGTAGGAAAACTGGAAGACTTTAACCGAGTGGCATTTCAGGCCCTACCCAAGGCAGTGCCGAATTTTTCTGCCAGGGCTATATACAGCTTTGCCTCTAGGACCATTCCCTCCTACCAAGGGAAGATGGATATGCTGGCTGAGGATTTAAGGTTTTGGCGCCAGAGGAAGTACTCCGTTATCCTATTTGCCGGCAGCCAATCCAGGGCAAAGAGCCTGGTAACAACCCTGGATGACAGAGGAGTAGAAGTGGTTTATAGCAGTGATATAAAGGGGCATGTCCCCAAAGGGCAGATTGTAGTGCTGCCAGGTAGCATAAGTGCAGGATTTGAATATCCCGAAGGCAGGTTTGTCATAGTCAGCGATCGGGAAATATACGGGGCTGGTAAGCACAAAAGGGCGACAAAAGCTCCTGCAAAGAAGAGCAAACTGGACCCCTTTACCGATCTCAAGGTAGGGGACTATGTAGTTCATGAAACCCATGGTATAGGGAAATACCTTGGTATAGAGACTTTGGTGGTCAATGACCAAAAGAGGGACTATCTCAATATAAAATATGGCGGAACCGATAGGCTGTACATTCCTACCGATCAAGTGGACATAATTCAGCCCTACATCGGCATGGATGACAAGGCTCCCAAACTGTCCAAGCTGGGTGGTACCGAGTGGCAAAAAGCCAAAACTAAAGCCCGCCAATCGGTACAAAAGCTGGCTATGGATTTGGTAGAGCTATACGCAGCCCGTGAGGCCATGGAAGGGTATAAATTCTCTTCCGATACACCATGGCAAAGACAGTTTGAGGATATGTTTCCCTATGAAGAGACCCCAGATCAGAATCGGGCTATATCGGATATAAAGAGGGATATGGAAAGCAGTAGAGTCATGGATCGGCTTCTGTGCGGTGATGTAGGCTACGGCAAAACCGAGGTAGCCATAAGGGCTGCCTTTAAAGCGGTCATGGACGGCAAACAGGTAGCAGTACTAGCCCCAACCACCATCCTGGCTCAGCAACACTTTAATACCTTTGTAAACAGGTTCGAGGACTTTCCCGTTAAGATTCAGGTCATCAGCCGATTTCGGACTGCAGCCCAGCAAAAGGATATATTAAAAGCCCTAAAGCAGGGAAATATAGATATCATCATAGGAACCCATAGGCTGCTGGGCAAGGACGTTGTGTTTAAGGATTTGGGACTTTTGATAGTGGATGAGGAACAGCGCTTTGGCGTGGGGCACAAGGAGACTATAAAGAATCTAAAGAAAAATCTTGATGTACTCACCCTCACCGCAACGCCTATACCTCGTACCCTTCACATGTCCCTAGTGGGAATCAGGGACATAAGCATCATCGAAACCCCACCAGAGGACAGGGTTCCGGTACAGACCTATGTAGTGGAATACAACGACTCATTGGTACGGGACGCTATAATAAGGGAGATCCAGCGAGGTGGGCAGGTATACTTTGTGTACAACCGGGTCAGGTCCATGGAGCGCATGGCCGAGAGGCTTCGGGAGTTGGTTCCCGATATCAGGATTAGAATGGCTCACGGTCAGATGAGCGAATCTATACTAGAAAACGTCATGCTTGACTTCTATGACCGAAAATTTGATCTTCTCATATGCTCCACCATAATTGAGAGCGGGCTGGATATACCCAACGTCAACACCATAATCATCTATGATGCTGATTATTATGGGTTGTCCCAGCTATACCAGCTGCGAGGCAGGGTAGGACGCAGCAACCGCATGGCTTACGCCTACCTAACCTATAGAAAGGATAAGATATTATCCGAGGTTGCTGAAAAAAGACTTAGGGCTATAAAGGAATTTACCGAGTTTGGCGCAGGGTTTAAGATAGCCATGCGGGATTTGGAGATACGGGGCTGCGGCAATATACTAGGCCCCCAGCAGCACGGACATATGACAGCTGTGGGGTATGAACTGTATACCAAGCTACTGGACGAGGCTATTAGGAAACTAAAGGGCGAGGAAATTCAAAAGCCTCCAGAGGTAACCATAGATATAAAGGTAAATGCCTTTATAGATAATGAATATATTCCCCAAGAAGGGCAGAAGATTGAGATATACAAAAAGATCGCTGCCATAGAAAACCTACAGGATAAATATGATGTGGAAGACGAGCTATTGGACCGGTTTGGAGATATCCCCAGCTCCGTTGCTAATCTGGTGGATATTGCCTATATAAAGGCATTGGCTGGCAAATTCGGCATTTTGGAGATTACCCATAGGGACAGGGAAGTGATAATCCGGCTGTCCGATGCCAAGGCTATAAACTCCAGACATTTGATGATTCTGCTAAATGAGAACAGAGACCAGCTAAGGTTTGACGGATCCAGGCGTCCCATGCTTAGGATAATGCTGGCTAGTTCCACACCGGATAATGCTTTGTCAGCCACAAAGGATATTTTAGAACACCTTGTAAGACTGCAAGATTAGGGGCGGGATATTAAGCCCGCCCAAAAACAGTGAAAGGAAGAAGAAAGATGAGACAGGTAAGAAAAACATGTGCACTACTAATATTCTCATTGGTATTAGGAATAATAGCAGGATGCGGCATGATACAGGTCAACCCAGAGAAGGACCGGGCGCAGGTAGTAGCTGAAGTAAACGGTGAGAAAATCCTGAAAGGTGAGGTCCTGGATCGTTTGGACAGGGAAAAGGCATTCTACAACCTGACCGAGGAGGCTATAAAGGATAAAAACAACAAGGAACAGGTGCTGGAGATAAAGAAATCCATTCTGGATCAAATAGTAACCGAAAAGCTGCTAAGTCAAAAGGCCCAGGAAGCAGGCTTTGTAGTTACCGATGAGCTGAAAGAAGAGGCAAGAAAGGAATTTGAGGATATCAAAAAGAGCATAGAGGAACAAATAAGGGAAGCCGACGCTCTAAATGAAGAAGAGCAAGAGGACGAAGAAGATCAGGAAGAACAGCCCGAAGACAAGGATTATGCCAAAGAAGCTGAAGACTACATAAATGATCAGCTGGATATGCTAGGCATGAGCCAAGAGGAGTACATAGATTTTTTAGCGGAACAAAAATGCATAGAAAAGCTGTATGACCAGATTGTAGACGATGTACAGGTAGCAGATCAGGATATAGACAATTACTACAACGAGGAGCTGACCACCCAAAAAGACAACATATCCTTCATTGAAATGAGGCCTATCATTCTCTATGAGCCTCCTAGGGTAAAGGTGAGACATGTGCTGGTGGAGATTCCCGAAGCCAAATCCAACGAATATCGAACCCTAGTCAACGATAAAAAGGAAGAAGAGGCTCAAAATCTTTTGGACAAGGAATTGGAGATCATAAAAGGAAGAGCTGACAGCATAACCAAAAGAGCAAAGGATGGGGAAGACTTTTTGAAGCTGGTAGAAGAAGTTAATCCCGATTCCCTGGATGTAATGAAAGAGGGTATAACCTTCAGCAAGGGAAACCTCTATCTGCCCGAGGAATACATGGAAGCTGCCTTTAAGCTTCAAGATGGACAAGTTTCCGATCCTGTAGCCACTCCTTATGGATACTATATAATTCAGTTGGATGAGAAATATTCCGAAAAGACCTATACTTTGGATGAAAAGAAAGAGGAAATCAAGGATCTGTTAGAAAGCCAAAAGCGGGATGAAAAGTGGAAAGAAGTTGTAGATGACTGGAAAGAGAAGCTTACCAAAAAATATGAAAGACGACTGTAAAAAAACTATTAAAAGGAAAGTTTTCAAGAGTCTTGCATAAAACCGTCGCATTAGTAAAATAATAAACTTGCAAGGATGATTTTGTAAGTAAATGTATGTTAAGGAGGGATGTCAGTGAAAGCAACTGGTATTGTTAGGCGAATAGATGATTTGGGTAGAGTCGTTATACCCAAGGAAATTCGCCGAACTTTGCGGATACGCGAAGGAGACCCACTAGAGATCTTTACTGATCGCGACGGTGAAGTTATTCTGAAGAAATATTCTCCTATAGGCGAGTTAAGCGATTTTGCTCAGGAATACACAGAGTCTTTGCACAATACTCTTGGGCATATTGCCTGTATAGCGGATAAGGATTTCATTATTGCAGTAGCCGGAGGCTCGAAGAGAGAATTCCATGAAAAGTCTATAAGCGCTGATATAGAAGGAATTATGGAAAGTAAAAAATCGGTGGTGGCTAACCGTAGTCAAAACAATACACTATATAGCATCGTTTCCAATGGAGATGACGCCGGTAAGTATTCATCTCAGGTTATTGTCCCCATCATTTCTCAAGGCGACCCCATTGGTGCTATAATCCTGTTATCCAAGGAAGCAGGCAGGGACATGGGAGAATCGGAAGTAAAAGTTGCTGAAACGGCAGCCGGATTTCTGGCAAAACAAATGGAGCAATAGTCTGATAGAATCTAATACTTATAAAAGGGCATTGAATGAATCAGTGCCCTTTTAAGCTCTAAATTTTGATATATTTTTCTTTATGGCTTCCCAATCATTATTGGCAATCAGATCCTTAGGAAAAAGATTGGAGCCTATCCCAACGCCTACAAAACCAGAATTAAGATAACTCTTATAATTATCTGCATTAACCCCGCCCACTGCTATGTATTCAGTGGTCGGAAAAGGCCCTTTTAGGCTTTTAACATAATTGGCAGGAAAAACATCAGCGGGAAACAATTTAAGCAAGTTGTATCCATAACTTATGGACAAGCTAACATCCGAAGGAGAAAACACGCCAGGAATAAACTTTATAGAATTTGTTGCACAATAATCTAGGACTTCCCTGTCAGAAGAAGGTGCAAATAAAAAATCCGACCCTACATCCATGGCTTTCTTAGCAGATTCAACACTTAACACTGTTCCAGCACCAATCACCATATTGGAGCCAAAATGCTTTTTTAGTTTTTCAATCTGATAAAAGGATTCATCAGACATTAAAGAAACCTCTAGCACTTTGATGCCTTGTGAATAGGTTGCCTCCACTAGATCTACAATCTTGTCAGAGGGAATATTCCTCAATATAGCTATTATTTTTTCATCTTTTATGATACTCAGCATATACATTCACCTATCTATGTATTTGTTTATCTATCTAATATATTTGTTCACCTATCTATGTATTTGTTTTGTATTTTGAAGTACACGCAATACTTCTTTTTTAGAAGGAAAACCTTCAAAATCGCCATAGCTTTGGGTAGCTAGTGCTCCGCATATAGCACCTATCTGTCCGCAGGTTTTTAAATCCAATCCTTCAAGTATCCCAGCTAAAAATCCGGCATTGAATGCATCACCAGCGCCAACGGGATCTACAGGAGTGCATTTATACGGTTCGATCTTTATATACCCTTCTTTATTACCTGCCCAAGCCCCATTTTCACCGTCTTTAACGACCAGATACTGTATGTTTTCATAGTCTTCAATGAGTGAAAATATAGCCTTGATATCCCGCAGTTTAAAAAGAATTTCAGCTTCACTTAGACCCAGCAATACAATATTGGATTGAAATAGAAAAGATTTTATTATGTCAAAGGCTTCAGGGTTTTTACAAAGCTTTAGCCTAATGTTTGGATCAAAGCTAATCAAGATATTATTCTCTTTAGCTATATCAATAATCCTTTTAGCTGCCTCATAACAGCTGCGGCTAAGCAAGGGGGTTATACCGGTTATATGGACAATCTTAGATTTTTTAACATATTTCTCATCAATATCATCGGGAGAGATAGACGAAGCTGCGGAATTAGTTCTATAGTAATATACATTAGTTTCATCTAGTCCAGTAAATTCTTTTATCATCATACCCGTTGGACGAGCGGGATCAATTGATATATTGGATAAATCCACACCTTCCCCTCGAAGGGTTTGGATTATAAGTTGACCGAATTCGTCATCGCCTAACTTGCTTATCCATCCTGCACTATAGCCCAGCTTTTGGAGGCCTATAGCCAAGTTGCTTTCAGCACCGGCGATCTTTAAATTAAAATCATGAACATACCTTAACTTACCTCGGGAAGCTGGTGTAAACACTGCCATGGTTTCACCAATTGTAACTACATCTAGCAATTTGATTCATCCTTCCTTGGTTTATCAATAATATTTCATAAAGCTAGTAGGATGCTGTTCTAAGAGTTTTTCTATCTTTAGTTTTTCATTTTTAAGTAAATGCTTAATTAATTCGCCTTTTTCATCAGTGTATCTGAATACGGGTATGGCTACACTTAAAGCAGAAGTTATGGCTCCATCCTTTCGGATAGGCACTGCAATACATCTTATATGCTCGTTTGATTCTTCCACTTCATAAGCAAACCCCTCGACTCTAGCTCTCTTTAACTGTTCATAGAGCTCTTCTACAGTAGACACTGTATTTGAGGTCAGTTTCTTAAGGCCATCTGGATAGAGATCTCTCAATTGATCTAGTTCATGGTCCATAAGCAATGCCTTACCCAGTCCTGTACCGTAGGCTGGCAATCTTTTCCCAATACTTGAAAACATGCGAATCGGCTCGGGAGAATCGATCTTTTGTAGATATAGGACATCGCCCTCTATC
>JAWLDD010000050.1:0-10628 GCA_041686815.1 Candidatus Atribacteria bacterium
GGATATGCCTTACAGAGACCTGACTTTGAATTTAGAAACCAAATATCCTTCTATATATACTTTACTACATTGTTTTCTGGCGGATTGGTGCCTTTCTATCTATTGATTGTAAAGGTATTGGGACTGAAAAATAACTATCTCGCAGTATTTCTACCCGGGCTTATGTCACCATGGTTAATTATTCTGATGAAAAACTTCACCAAATCTATTCCATTCGCTATAACCGAGTCTGCAAAGATAGACGGAGCCAATGATTTTAGGATATTTGTAAACATAATACTGCCCATGTCAAAGCCAGCTCTAGCTACTGTGGGACTATTCCTTGCCCTATCCTACTGGAATGAATGGTATAACTCTATGCTATTCCTTGAAGCTAATATGAAGTATAGGCCCCTTCAATTATTCCTCTATAATGTTGTGAATAAGGCTGAATATATAAGAAATTCGGCTGCTAGTTCCAATATACCTCCAATGGATGTACCTCAGGAAACCATGAAGATGGCTACCGCCATTGTAGCAATCGGACCTATTATGCTAGTTTATCCATTCATCCAAAAGTATTTTATCCGAGGTATAACAATAGGTGCTGTAAAGGGTTGATATCATTCTAGGTAAAACCCCTTATCATTAAGGGTTTTATAATAAATTTTCAAAAATTAAGGAGGTTTTTATGTTGAGAAGCATGAAAAAAATTACAGTATTGTTACTGGTAGTACTATTAGTATTGTCGATTTTCGCTGGATGTGGTCAAAAAGATGGTACAGACACTAGCAAGACACCAGATAAAACCGAAGACAAGGGTAAAGATTCAGCTTCTACCGATGATTTAGAAATTGACACATCTGAGTTTGTTGAGATTGTTTGGTACCATCTAGGGGATCCACCAACAAACGATCAGCTTGACTTAGCAGCTGAAGAATGGAATAAGATTTTAAAAGAAAAGGTTAATGCTCATTTGAAGATTAACTTTATTGAATGGGCGGATTATCTAACAAAGTACAATCTGATGCTGGCTACAGGTGAAGTTTTGGATATGATCAACACAGCATCTGATTGGCTGGATATGTGGCCTAATGCCGCTAAGGGGGCATTTATGGATATCACTGACCTATTACCCAAATATGCGCCAATAACATGGTCAGAGGTACCAGAGGAGCATTGGGATCAATGCAAATATAAAGGTAGGATTATCACTATCCCTGAAAATCAATATACACAATGGGTAAATCATGGATTCTATTATCGTGGAGATTGGGCAGAGGAATTTGGTATAACTGAGCCTATTCGAGATTGGGATACTCTAGGCGAGTACTTACAAAAGGTTAAGGATATTAAGGGAGTTATACCTTACGATGTGGCCGGCAGTAAAGCCAATGAATTGCTCGATTATTGGTTCTGGGCACATACCGACTCTATAACTTTAGAGATCCCTGGCAACCTGTTCTATTCAAAATCCTATGATGATCTATATACTGTCTATTCACCTATATTTGAAGACACAATGGTGGATATGGCAAAGAAAATGAAGGAATGGGGAGATGCTGGTTATTGGAGGAATGACGTATTAAACTACACTGGCGATACCCGTGAAGCTCTTAAAGCAGGACAAACCGGTTTAGACGGACATCACACCCAAACCTATGCAGGTTTAAGAGTTGAGATGGATGAAAAACAACCTGGTTCCAATCTACAGATGTTCCCAATGCACCTCCAAGGTGGAAAGAATCTGATTGAGATGTCAATAACCCATGGAGCTCAGTCAGTTGCAGCATCCTCAAAAAATCCTGAGAGGGCGTTGATGGTTTATGATCTGATGAGAAACGATGAGACCCTATACAGACTTTTGAACTTCGGTAGGGAAGGTGTAAACTACGCCATAGTTGACGGTAAGCGCACAAGACCTGAAGGGTTTGACGAAACTGAACATGGCTTCTATTCCAACTTCTGGGGTGGACGTATGGATAAATTCGAAATGGCGCTACCTTCAGATAGGGTATATGACAAAATCGGAGATCTATATGCAGAATATGATAAAGTTAAAAAGCCATATCCCTATGCTGGTTTTGTCTTTGACAAGACACCTGTTGAGACAGAACTCTCTGCATTGAACGATGTAAAATCAAGACATGTTCCGCCTATAGTATTTGGTAAAGCAGGCGATCCTGAAGCTGCTGTTGAAAAATTCCGTGAAGAGCTGAAGAGCGCTGGTTTTGACACGGTACTTGAAGAAATCAAGAGACAGATGGAGCAATGGAAGACATCAAGGTAAGCTTTACTAAGATGCGTTAATGGATTTCTAGGGACCGCCCCTCCCGGCGGTCCCTTTTTCCAGCGATGGGATGTAAGATAATATTTGAATAGATATAGTACGTATTAGTAAGGAGGAGAGCTATGAATAACTCTAAAATAAGGGCTATCTTTAACATAAACCTGGACTGGAAGTTTCATTTAGGTGATGAACCCAAAGCATGGCAGAAAGGCTTTGATGATAGTCAATGGCGTACTGTGAATCTTCCCCATGATTGGGCTGTTGAGCACCCTTTTGATATAAACAACTCTAGCGGAACAGGTTATTTGCCAGGAGGTACGGGATTTTATAGAAAACATTTCAATCTACCAAAGGACTTAGAAGGCAAGAGAGTCTATGTGAAGTTTGATGGTGTTTATAATAACAGTATGGTATGGTGTAACAGCTATTATCTGGGCAAACGTCCCTCTGGCTATGCTGAATTTATATATGATATTACCGATCTGGTTTGCTTCGGGGACATTCCTAATGTTTTAACCGTAAAAGTTGATCATAAGGATATCGCAGATTCCCGTTGGTATACCGGCTCAGGAATTTACAGAAATGTAACTATAATAGTAAAGGATAGAATATGTATCGATAACTATGGGTTGTTTGTTTCTACCAAATCCATAGATAATGATAAAGCAGAATTGGGCGTACAGGTTTCAACTATAAACACAACTTATAGAGATGCCAAGTTATCGGTAAAAAGCTATTTATATGACCATAAGGGCAATTTGGTGACATCGGACCTGGTAGATTGCGAAATATCTTCAGGTGGTGAGACAGTATGCTATCAAAGAATGGTAGTTGATAATCCCAAGCTGTGGTCCACAGAAAATCCTTATCTATATAGGTTTATCACAGATATTGAAGAGAATGGGATAGTTATAGATAGGGAAGAGGTCAGTGTAGGGATACGAGTATTTGAGTTCGATCCAAATAGAGGTTTCTTCTTAAATGGACAGAACATGAAACTGAAGGGTGTATGTGTCCATCATGATGCAGGCTGTTTAGGAGCTGCCGTAAGAAAGAAGGTATGGGAAAGACGACTATTAACATTAAAGAGTATGGGCTGCAATGCTATCCGTATGAGCCATAATCCACACATGCCTGAGCTATATGATTTATGCGATTCCATGGGCTTCTTAGTCATTGACGAAGCGTTCGATGAATGGGAAGGGGTAAAAAACAAATGGGTTAGAGGCCATAATGTATATCCTCCAGCTCACTATGGGTATTACGAAGATTTCCCAGAATGGCATGAAAGAGATTTGGCTGCCATGGTGTTGAGAGGTAGAAACCACCCCTCCATAATCCTGTGGAGTATAGGGAATGAGATAGATTACCCCAATGATCCCTATTGTCATCCTGCCTTTAAGATCATGACAGGCAATAATGACGCCAATAAGCCAGTAGCTGAGCGGATATACGATGCTAATAGACCAAATGCTGAGAGGCTCGTCCCCATCGCTAAAAAGCTGGTTTCCATAGTTAAAAAATATGATCTAACAAGGCCTGTTACAGCAGCATTAGCATTACCTGAGCTCTCTAATATTACGGGACTTGCCGATTGTCTAGATGTTGTGGGATACAACTACAAAGAACATCTCTACGATGCAGATCACAAGAGATACCCTGAAAGAGTGCTTTTCGGAAGCGAGAATGGGAAAGAGCTTGATCAGTGGCTGGCTGTTAAGGATAATGATTACATTTCAGGGCAATTTCTATGGACTGGTATAGATTTTCTAGGCGAGACAAGGGGTTGGCCTTCTCATGGTTCAGAGGCAGGGGTTTTGGATATTGCAGGTTTTGAAAAGCCCAGCTACTATTTCCGCCAGAGTTTGTGGTCAGACAAGCCCATGGTCAAGTTATTCGCAGGCTATGCTGAGAAACTCATTGCCAACAAAAGGTATATAATGTATAATAAAAACTTAACATCTTCATGGTGCTTTATGGAAGGTGCAGAGATAGAGGTTATCTGCTTGACAAATTGCCATAAGACTGAACTCTTCTTAAATGGCGAATCTTTGGGAACCAAGAGTATAAAAGATAATGACCAGGCTTATCTAACCTGGACAGTTCCATTTGAGAAAGGTGAATTAAGAGCTATTTCAATGGATGAGGAAGGTAGAATATACGAAGATGTTTTAAAGACGAATGGCGCCCCTGCGGGCATTAAGCTGTCCAGTACCGACAAGAAAATTATGGCAGATGGTCTGGATATGACTCATGTAATATTGGAAATCGTTGACTCTGACGGATATCATGTTGATAACGCTCATGATTTAATATACGTATCCATAGAGGGGCCGGGTAGGATATTAGGATTAGAAAATGGAAACCTAGAGGATACGACGCCTTATAACCAATCATATCGAAGAGCTCATAATGGAAGGTTGCTAATATATGTAGCCTCTACTCCAGAGAAAGGAACTATAAGGGTAAAGGCCGAGGCCAATAGATTGAAATCCAGTCATGTGGATATTATAAGCGAGTGAGCTAACAGATACAGACTACTAGAAAGATGAAAACATAAACATATAAGGGTAAGCAGGGGGTTGGAGATGAGCAAGAATGTAACTATTTATACTATTGCTGAGGAAGTAGGGGTATCAGCTGCCACTGTTTCAAGATATCTAACGGGCAGTGCCAATGTTAAGGAAAGTAACAGAAGAAAAATAGAGGAGATCATTAAAAAGTATAACTATAGGCCTAATGCCTTAGCACGAAATCTCTCCAACCAAGAAACCAAAACCTTAGGTTTAGTGGTTCCGGATGTATCTGCGCCATTTTATAGCACTGTGCTATTAGAAGCTGAAAGGGTTGCCTTGGAGATGGGTTATAGTATTCTGCTGTGTAATACCATGAACGATAATATTATAACCAATACAAATGTGGAGATGAGGTATATAGAGTTTCTTCTGAGTAAGCAAGTAGACGGCTTGATTATCATGGGTGGTCATATCGACAATCTTCGAACCGCTCCAGAATATCTAGATAGACTAAGTAACATAATTGGACGGGTGCCTGTCGTTATGATCAATGGTGAGATTGAGGGATTGGATTGCTATAGAATCAAAACCGATAGCAATATCGGCATAGAACAATTGGTTGACTACCTAGTATCACTTAACCATGAAAAGATAGCTTTTATTGGAGGGTATGTAGATATTCAGCCTACCATGAGGAGATTAGAGGCTGTCCGGAAATCCTTAGCCAAACATGGAATAGAATTTAATAGTCAATGGTTTATAGAAGATGATTTTAGTGTGCAAGCGGGTAAGGACAGCATGGAAAAATTATTAAATATGAAGGATAGACCTACTGCTGTTATATGTGTTAATGACATGGTAGCAGTTGGAGCTCTTCATACTGCAACAAAAATGGGCGTAAAGGTACCAGAAGAGATATCTATTACAGGTTTTGACAATACTTTCCTAACAGAATGCGTAGTTCCGGAGATAACCACCGTTGACCTTTATCCGAAAAAACTGGCAAGAACTGCAGTAGAAGTAATGATTGGTCATCTAGAGGGAAATGAAGTAGAGAAGGATATAGTGATTGACTCTCAACTGGTAATACGAGATTCATGTGCTGTAAGAGAAAAAATCTTATGATTGCCTAAAAATCATACCCATTGGCCATAAGGGAGGTAAAACCCATGAATAAGGTTTGGCAGGCTAAATGGATTATGGCACCCTGTTTTAGTGAGGTTAATCCTTTATCTCTATTTCATAAGGAAATGGAATCCATATCCTTACCCGAACATAGAGAGGACTTAAAGAACATACATATGTTTGTTCGAAAGAAATTCGCCATTTCCTATGTATCTCATTCAGCTTATATTGATATAACCGCTGACGATTATTATAAGCTTTATATAAATGGTGAATTTGTGGGTCAAGGTCCAGCTCCTGCTTACCACTTCCGCTATTTCTATAACCGATATGATATCAGTAGATATTTGAAACCGGGAGATAATGTGATAGCTGTCCATGTCTATTATCAAGGGCTGGTAAACCGTGTATGGAACAGTGGGGATTATAGGCAGGGGATGATTGCAGAGGTATATGTGGATGATGAGCTTATAGTAGCTACTGATTCTACCTGGAGACATAGCCTTTCCAAAGCATGGAGTTCAGGGGGAATTATTGGCTATGATACTCAATTTCTTGAGAATATTGATAGTAGGCTATTGGAAACTCAATGGAGGAACCCTGATTTTGATGATAGCCATTGGCAGCCTGTATATGAAAACCATAACCATGATCATATTCTCTGTATCCAACCTACTCCGTCTGTTGATGTATATCGAATTAGCCCAAAGGAAGTGGTAAAGCTAAATCCAGGTCATTATCTAATAGATTTTGGAAGGGAAATAACCGGCCAATTTACCATGGAAGCCGAGGGAAATAGTGGGCAGGTTATTGAGATCAGGTGTGCTGAGGAATTGGATGATCAGAACCGAGCTAGATATGAGATGAGGTGCAACTGCCATTACCAAGAATTTTGGACTTTATCGGGTAAAGGAAAGGATACATTAGAGTTTTATGATTATAAGGCCTTCAGATATGTGGAAGTCATAGGACCCGAAGATACAATAGATCTGGAGTCCTTTGGAGCTATAGTTAGGCATTATCCTATGGATGAGGAGGACTGCACATTTTATACATCAGACAATCTACTAAATAGCATATGGGATATATGCAGAAGCGGTGTAAAATACGGATGTCAGGAAGGATACCTGGATTGCCCGAACAGGGAGAAAGGCCAATATTTAGGAGATTTAACTATAACAGGTCATTCCCATATTTATTTAACGGGAGATTTGAGATTATATAAAAAGGCTATAGAGGATTTTGCATTATCTGCCTTTGTATGCCCAGGCCTTTTATCAGTGGCACCAGGGAGTTTGATGCAGGAAATAGCGGATTATTCCATGCAATGGCCTATGCAACTTATAAGATACTATTGGCATAGCGGAGATATTGAATTTTTAGAGAGAATGTATCCAACAGTTGAGAATCTGGTTAACTATTTTGAACGCTATAGACGGAGCGATGGATTACTGGAAAATGTAAAGGATAAGTGGAATCTAGTAGATTGGCCTGAGAATGCTAGAGATGGCTATGATTTTGATTTAGGAAGGCCAGTAGGTAATGGATGTCATAATGTAGTGAATGCATTTTACTATGGTATGATAAAGAACTTTAATGAGATTAGAGATATTCTAGGTATAGATTATAGGGACGAATTACCTCAGCTGAGGTCTTCCTTTATTAAGGCGTTTTACGATAATGAAGCAAGGCTTTTCACTGATGCGGCGGGTTCCAACCATTTCGCTCTTCACTCAAACGCACTGCCACTTTACTTTGGTATCACTCCAAGGGATAGCCAAAGAGAAGCAGTGGAATTCATCAGAGGAAAAGGGTTTAGCTGCGGCGTATATATGGCATATTTTGTTCTTAAGGCATTGGCCAGAGCAGGGGAGCATGAACTTGTATATTCATTCATAACTTCCAATAGTATCCATTCATGGCGGAATATGATTAGAGAAGGGGCTACCACCTGTTTCGAAGCCTGGGGCAAGGATCAAAAGTGGAATACTAGCTTATGCCATCCTTGGGCTAGCGCTCCTATTCCAGTAATGATAGAGGATATTATAGGTCTAACTCCTCTTGCACCAGGGTGGAAGCAAATTAAATTTGATCCTAAACTGCCTGCATCCCTAAGGGAGCTAGAGTTATCCATAAAAGTTAGAACTGGAAGGATAAATGTAAGATATGCGGATGGCGAATACTCTATAACTGCACCTAGAGGAATAACTATCCATTAGGATAAAAACAGAAGGTAAGTCATGATAAGAAGAAGGAGCTGCACCAGCTCCTTCTTCTCAAATGTTATTTCATAGGCTTTATACCTATGGTATTAGCTAGTTCCACATCAATAGCTATTACTTGTTGTTGTTCCAGATAGTTCATCCATTGATCTGGCGTTAGGTAGATTATTATATCGTCCCAGTTGTCTGCAGTTAGAGCTGTGGTTTCAATTAAGAAATACTCTCCACTGTTGTGCCATGTCTCAATGGCTACCTGGGAATGTCCAGGGAGGATGAGAATTAAGGGATGCATACCAGTGGCTTGGAGAGCGGAAGCCATAGTAACTGTAGTTTCTATACATAGGCCGCTTCTATCCCTTAGAACATCTTCCGGGAGAGCAACTCTCTGTTGGGCTCCGTTTCCGCTGGTGGTGACAGGAGTGGCGTTGTATCGTACACCGTAGGTGTCAGCCATGGTAGCAAAGATGGCAATGGTCTGATAATAGGTAATCTCCTCAGGTGTTAGTCCGGCAATGTTTTGGTAGCCTACTATCTCATTGATATAGCCATCGGACCAATAGCTTAGAGTATCGATAGAGTATCTGAGCAACTCCTTTATTTCCGGTGCCTCCGGTGTAACCCATGCCAGTATGTTTTCATAATATGTCTCCGAACCATCCTCAGCTACCCACTGAATATCATATTTTGACATAAGGGTAACTGGCCGTGAATCTTGGATTAGGTATTTCTGGGTCTCCAGATCCAGTAGGGTTATCTTTATCTGAGCTTCCTTGGAGGTGTTTAGCCCTGCTAACACACCTTCTAGAAGTGGGGGACGTACTTTCAATCTAAACTCTTGGGATGATAGCTTTATCTGTTGCTCATATTTATGGGTGAAGTCCGAGATCTCTACAGTTAGCAGGTACTCCTTATCTTGATCCGATGTTCCACCTTTGAAAAAGGCCACATAATCAATGGAGCGATAGAGTGCAGGATATATAATACTTGGTGTATCAATCACGGGGGGAGTTACCACTGCTTCCTTAGATGTATCATCGCCGATATCTACAAGTAAATCTGCAGGGATATCGATATCCTGCTGAGCAGTTTCATCGACAAATTTAAAAACACCTGATAGCATAAGGCCTGTGCCTGCTAGTATTAAAACCAATACCAAAGCAAGTGATATAAAGAGAGGTGCTTTACTCTTCTTTTTTGGTTGTTGCTTCTGGACAGGTTGCTCCTCCTTCATTGCTTGCTGCTGTTGCTGTGATATCGGTTGTTGTATCTTTTGTTCCACCGGTTCAGATTTTTGTGATTGGGGCTTCTCTTCCGGTGCTTGGATCTTCTTTAAGTTATATCCACAGTTTTTGCAAAAGAGTGATGTATCTTCCACGGGCTGACCACAACCAGGACAGGTGGGTCTATCAAACGGGTGTCCACAGAATTCACAGAATTTATCTCCCTGTTTACCGGGAGCATTGCAGTTTTTACATAGTCGTTCCATGCTCTTACCTCCCCTTTATTGTACCAATCTATACTCGCCTTGCCATATGAGAAGCTGCTTATACAGTTTCTCCTGCACCTGAAGAAACTCTTTACCCATATCGTCTATCTTGGCCATTCTGCTTTCCAGATCTCTATCCATGTCATCACCTATTCTGATCATCTTGTTGGCCAAGACATCAAAGCGATATTGTGAGGCATTTAGTCTAAGGGGATCTACCAGCTGCAAGGCAAATATCAAATTTTCTGAGGCTATACTAAACTGTTCCATGACCTCAAGAAAGTCATTATGGGAGTATGCCAAATAATCAGGTGGATTGATTTGCTGTATAGCGACGATTGATTCATCAATAGATGATTTCATACCCTTTATTAGAGTTTTTACTTCCTCTAAAGAAGGCAAAGAACCGATATCTTCGCTGGCTGCTTTTTCAACGGACTCAGTAATCTTTATTATCTCTGAGGAATAGACAGCTATTTCTTCATACTGTTCCAATAGCTTAATGCCGTCATTATAATAGCCTGTTAGGGATGCATGAAATGCTTTTAGCTTATCAGCAGATGTAGGTACAATTTGTGAATTGACATTATTAAGATTTTTCTCAAAGGTCTCTTTGCTATGTCTTATGGTATCCACCAACTCATCTAGCTGGTCAGAATTGTCTGCTGCATATTCGTTATCGAACATTTTAAAGCTAGCTATAGACTCCTCGAAATCGGGTCCGATGTTTTTTAGGTATGCCACTATATTTTCAGTTCTAACAGAGTTTCTTTCCATACCTTTAGCACATGACACTATACTCAGTAAAAGAAATAACAGACTTAATATGAGGATGATTTTCTTAGGCATCGTTTCAGCCCCTTTCAATAACTTTTTCCATCCGTAACCTGCTCCTATTTCTTAACTACAGCATATGCTTTACATAGCTGTTGTGCCAATAAAAAAAGAATGTAAATAAATTAGCCTATGTCATTTGCAATATTTGTTATTCAATAACGATACTGGAGGTA
>JAWLDD010000051.1:0-10588 GCA_041686815.1 Candidatus Atribacteria bacterium
GATACCGTCCAGTTTTGCATTGAAGGCACAACTGAAAACATTGATGCGCCTTCACTGCTATCCACATTGAAGAGCTGGCAAAGCTTTGTCAAAGATGGCATCAATAAAGCCATTCAATACGGGAAGGGCATGTGTCCAACCTATTTCTCATATGAGCTGTCAGAGTATGAAGAAACCAAAAAGGGTATTATCCCCAAAAAGTTTGATGTAGTAGTAATGCCCTATTTCCTAGAAGGACCGGTCCGCTATATGAAACTGGATCTATCCCATGGAGAAAGAAGGGATATGTATCATAAGGTTAAGTCAAGCAATTTATACGATAAAAAGCTTAAGATGTATAAATGCAATGAGTCCTTAGCTGATACTTCCTTTGAAATAGGACGTGCCAAAGCATTTACGCCTGGATGGCTGGAGAATGAATCCATCTTTCTGCACATGGAATACAAGTACCTTCTGGAGCTTTTAAAGAGAGGTCTATACCATGAATTCTTCGAGGATTTTGGCAACGCAGCCATACCCTTTTTAGATCAAGAGGTCTATGGAAGAAGTCTCCTAGAGAATTCATCCTTTATTGCCAGCAGTGCTAATCCTAATGAAAGGCTTCACGGTAAGGGCTTTATAGCACGATTGAGCGGCTCTACTGCCGAATTTGTCAACATGTGGATATTGATGATGTTTGGTAGCAGCCCCTTTTATATGGAGGGAGACCAGCTGGTGTTGGAGCTTAAACCAGCGTTGCCCAAATATCTTGTTGGATCTGAGAAAAAGGTAGAGTGTACCTTCCTAGGCAAGATCCATGTTATCTACAAGTTTAATAAAGAAGAAGCAGTAGCGCCAGGCGATTACAGGATAGAGGCATATGATATAACCTATAAAGACGGCAGTGTCCATCGGGTTACTGGACCTAAAATAAAGGGTTCTATCTCCCATGATATACGGGATTTGAAGGTTAAAGAACTCAGCGTAGAAGTCAATATTTTCTGATCTCAGCTCTGTACTGCTTAGGGGTCATACCTACAAATTCCTTGAATACTTTGGTAAAGTAGCTTTGATCGTTAAAGTTCAGACTCACACTTATATCTAAGATGGATTGATCTGTTAGGGTGAGGAGCTTTTTGGCTTCCTCCACCCTTTCTTTTTGGATATATCTGCTGATGGATATGCCAACTTCCCTTTTAAAGAGGCTGGATAGATAATTGGGATTGACCCGGACTACCTTGCTCAGCTGGGAAACGCTAATGTCTTCATAGAGATGTTTAAATATGTAATTACAGCACTCAAGAACGATTCCGGAATAATTTTTCTTGCGAATGTTGTGCACTCTATCGGTAAAATCACAGATCAATTGGTAATATAGGTAGGCTACCTCATCTACCTTTTTGAGCTCCTCTACCTGTTGGATATAGGAATCGCTGATGGTAAAGGCCAGCTCCGAATTTAGTCCTCCTTCTATAGCAGCACGGGAAACAAGTGTTGCCCCACAGATAAAGAGGTTTTTGTAGTTTCTGAGAGGGTCTTTGGAGAGGGTACCTGCTTGACCGTCGGGAATCTTGCTCAGGTGATCCAAAAGCTTGTCCTTGTTTCCTTCCTTCACATATTGCAGCAGATACCTTTCGTATAGAGGTGTATGATGGTACAACATATATTGCCTATTCTTTATCAATATATTATGTATTTCTCGGTTTACTGTTTCCTGTATATTGCCTATCACAACATCCTGTTTGAGTTCCATTTTTTCACCTCTACATATGAGAATTATACCAAACATCTGAGATTACTACCAAAATTATACCATAAAACTCTATATAATTAAATCAAATATACCATAAAATAATGGGATGGAGGCGAGATCATGAAGAGGGATGTTAAAGCTATAATAGAGCAAATGACCTTGGAGGAAAAAGCCGGGTTATGCTCGGGGCTAAGCTTTTGGTATACCAAACCAGTAGACAGGTTGGGAATACCGTCTATCATGTTGTCTGATGGTCCCCATGGGCTGCGAAAGCAGGATGAAAGTGCAGATCACCTAGGCCTCAATCAAAGCGTTCCTGCTACCTGTTTCCCCAGTGCTGCGGGATTGGCATGCTCTTGGGATAGAGAGCTGCTTGAGAAGGTAGGCGTAGCTTTAGGAAAAGAATGTCAAGCAGAGCGTGTTTCCATCATACTTGGTCCGGGAGCCAACATCAAGCGCTCACCACTTTGCGGCAGAAACTTTGAATACTTTTCCGAAGACCCATACCTGTCTGGAGAACTAGCTGCTAGCCATATAGAAGGGGTTCAAAGTCAAGGGGTTGGCACTTCGTTGAAGCATTACGCAGCCAACAACCAGGAGCATAAGAGATTGGTTATCGATGTAAAGCTAGACGAGCGAACCCTACGTGAGATCTATCTGACAGGCTTTGAAATTGCAGTCAAAAAGGGCAAGCCTTGGACGGTTATGTGTTCTTACAACAGGTTAAACGGCGTGTATTGCTCTGAAAATGAATACCTATTGACAGACATACTTAGAGATGAATGGGGTTTTGAAGGGTTTGTTGTGTCGGATTGGGGAGCAGTAAACGACCGAGTAGAGGGAGTAAGGACAGGGCTGGATTTGGAGATGCCCTCAAGCGGAGGAATAGGAGATAAGAAGATTGTAGAAGCCGTCAGAAGCGGTAAACTATGTGAATCGGTATTGGATAAGGTAGTTGAAAGATTGCTCAATATCATCTTTAAGGCTGTTGACAACCATAATGAGGATGCTAGCTACGATAAAGAACAACATCATCAATTAGCTAGAGAAGTAGCAAGGGAATGTATGGTGCTTTTAAAGAATGAAAATAATATTTTGCCTCTTAAGAAACATGGAAGCCTGGCAGTCATTGGTGCCTTTGCCAAGGAACCCAGATTCCAGGGAGGAGGAAGCTCCCACATCAATCCCACCAAGGTAGACAGTGCCTTAGAAGAAATTAAAAGGTTGGCCCAAGACAGTATGGAGATCGTCTATACTGATGGGTACAGGCTAGACGAAAAGGGCGGGATTTTCTCCAGTAAGGCATTTGAATCCAATAGCGACGTTCCCGATGAAGAATTGATAGCCGCTGCCAAAGAAGCTGCAGAAAAATGCGATGTAGCCTTGGTCTTTGCGGGACTGCCTGATACTTATGAATCGGAGGGCTATGACAGGAAGCATATGAGAATTCCCGAAGGTCATAAAAGGCTAATTGAAGAGGTAGCTAAGGTAAATAAAAATACCGTAGTAATTCTTAGCAACGGTGCCCCAATAGAAATGCCATGGTTGGATGAAGTTGCAGCAGTCCTTGAAGGATATTTAGGGGGGCAAGCTTTCGGTGGAGCTGTAGCCGATCTTCTATTTGGTGTGGCCAATCCATGTGGCAAATTGGCTGAGACATTCCCATTAAGACTTGAAGATAATCCATCCTATTTGAATTTCCCGGGAGATGCCACCAAGGTTGAATACAGAGAAGGTATTTTCGTTGGCTACAGATATTATGATGCCAAAAATATGGACGTATTGTTCCCCTTTGGTTTCGGTCTAAGCTATACTACCTTTGACTATACAGAAATATCCGTTGATAAAGATGAGATCATGGACAATGAGGAGGTCACTGTAAAGGTCAAGGTAAAGAATACTGGGGATATGGCTGGGAAGGAAATAGTACAGCTCTACGTAAGGGATATAGAGAGCAACGTACTAAGACCCATAAAGGAACTAAAGGGCTTTGATAAGGTATTATTACAACCGGGTGAAGAGAAGACCGTTACCTTTACACTGGGCAAGAGAGCTTTCGCTTATTACAATGAGGATATCAAGGATTGGTACGTTGAAGACGGAGATTTTGAAATACTGGTAGGCGGATCATCTCAGTGTACTCCCTTAAGGGCAACGGTTAGGGTAAAATCTACTCAACCCATTAAGAAGGTATATACATTAAACAGCACCATGGGAGAAATAATGGCAAATCCTGTAGGTTTGGCTATGATTGAAGAAGCCATGAAAAACAGTCCCATATCCGCACCGGATAATGCAATGTCGGGTGCTATGTCAGAGCTAGTAGCAGGTATGCCACTGAGAAGTGTACTCATGTTTATGGCTGGACAGATACCCGAAGAGGCCATTCAAGGTCTCATTGATAAACTCAATGAATAGTTATAAAATTGCTTTTATCTTATGTCTAAAGATGTGAGGGTTAAGCAATTATATTAATAAAACAAATAAGAAAGAGGGATAACATGAAAATTGCTGTATCGAGCTGGAGTATGCATCGAGACTTTTTCCAAGGCAAAATCAATATGGTAGATTTCATTAGAATGGCTAAGGAGGACTTTGGTGTAGACGCTATCGAAGCCGTTCATTGGCTGGTTCCCCATGTACCTGAAGTACAATCCCAGGTATCTAAAGCCTTTGCTAGTTTCGGATCAGAAGATCCTGAAAAAAGAAGGGAAGCTTGGGGCATTCTTGGCAGAGCCATGACAGAACTTAGCACCAAGAGACCAGACAACTTGGATGAAATAAAGGCTGCTTTGGATAAATATGGCGTAAAGATAGTGAATATGCCAATAGATTATGGCAACATATCCCAATTGGATGATGAGCAGCGTAAAGCTGATCTAGAGGTTATCAAAATGTGGATAGATATAGCTGGTGAACTGGGAAGCAAAGCAGCAAGAGTAAACACTGGTCAACAGCCCGAAGGCGTATTTGATCTGAGCATTACAGCAGCTTCCTATAGGGAATTGGCAGAACACGCAGCTTCCAAAAACGTAGTTCTGATTTTAGAAAACCATGGAGGTATGTCTGCAGATCCAGACAATATCCTAAAGCTATTTGAGATGGTAGATCATCCAAACTTCAGAATTTGCCCTGACTTTGGCAATTTTGAGGATGACATTAGATACGAAGCACTAGACAAAATATTTGGTCTAAATGCCCTTTTGGTACATGCCAAAACCTATGATTTTGATGAGCAGGGTAATCATCCCAAGTTTGATTTTGACAAGTGCATGGGAATAGCCAAGAAACACGGATTTGATGGCTACTATTCTGTAGAGTTTGAAGGTTGGGGAGATCAAGTAGACGGAATCAAGAGAACCATTGAACTGTTGAAAAAGAACGCATAACTCATAAAATATTAAGAGGAGGCAATGTGACATTGTCTCCTCTTAATTCATTTTGAAGACCCTATGGCTTTAATCATTTGAGCTCCAATCCCTATATAGCCTGGCAATAACTTGTTCTATGGGGGCTTTCTTTATCTCTACATCTCGGATCCCTTCAACGGTAGCTAATTGACCTAACAAATGGCTGACAGACATTTTAGCAAGGTCAACATCATATTCCAGAAGTCGGTTTTTGGAAGATATAAGTTTGCAGCCTATTAACTCTGGAATGAACTCATTATCCATGGTGATTACCACTCTAGTAAAGTTACCTGCAACGGTGCGTAACTCAGCGAAACTTCCATCGAAGGCAATTTTACCTGATGAGATCATCAATACACGTTCTGCCATTTCTTCAAGGTCATCCATGTCATGGCTTGTTACGATTATAGTGACGCCATTTTCTTTGTTGATTTTTTTAAGAAAATCAATCATCTGCCTTTTTGCAACTACATCAAGGCCCAGGGTAGGTTCGTCCAACAGAATAACCTGAGGGCTGTGCAATAGCATCATTGCCAAATCAGCTTTCATCCGCTGACCGAGACTTAGTTCTCGAGCAAAGGTCTTGAGCAAACCACCGATATCCAGAAGTTCAGTTACCATGGCTAGATTATCCCTATACATCTTGTCGGGAATTCCCCAAACCACCTTCTTCCATTCAAAGCTCTGTATGACTGGATGATCCCACCATAGCTCAGTGCGGTTTCCGAATAAAATTCCAAGCTGTTGCATCAGCATTGTACGCTGTTTTTGTGGTGACATGGGCAATACGGATATTCGCCCACTATTAGGTAGTAGCATACCACCGAGCAGCTTCATGGTTGTACTTTTCCCAGCACCATTGGGTCCTGCGTAAGCCACAAATTCGCCCTTTCTAATTGTAAATGAGACATCATCAAGAGCTATAATTTTTTGTTTTTCTGGTTTTATAAGATTTTTTAATAGTCCCTTAAGGGTGTTATCCCGCTGCCATTGGGTAAAGATTTTTGTGACGTTGCTCATACTAACTGCGAAATCCGTAGTGGACATATCTGTTGGATCCTTTTTTAACATAATAGTTCAGTCCCTTCTTGAAAACATACTTAGCTATAAGGGCAATAAAAAGAGCATATATTAGAGGATAGTATTCTGATAGATTCAAAGGAGGTTTACCAAGCAAGCATAGGGAAGGAAACCAGGCCATAAGCCCCTCTGGTAAAATCGTAAGCAGTGGAACTTGTATGAATCTAGGCATTCCCGATAAGGGGAAAGTGCTAAGTAGCCATGTACCGTCAATAACCAAACTAGATATTTCTTCGGCTGCTACTGGAGCATAGAATGCAGCGCTGGACACCAAATATGAGCGAGCGACAATGATTACCATTGTTGCAATAATAAATGCAAATAGTAAGAATATCCACCAAAAGGTTACCTGCAATTGTAACCGATTAACGGCTATTATCAGTAAAATGCACCCTATGATAAAGTTGCTTCCTCCTGTAAAAGGTATAAAGCCGCAGGTCATAAGCTGTATCTTTAATGGAAGAGGCTGTATAAAAAGGTGTTCTAGTTGACCACGTCCAATTATGCGGCTAATGTGGATATTGTTGTTGGACCCAAAAAGAATGAATATTCCTGTTATAATGGTTGAATAAGCCATCATAAACAAAACTTCATCCACACTCATGTTTCCGATACCACCAAATCGAAGGGCAATAAGATAAACGCTGGACACGACGGAGATGTTGGATATGCTATCAGCTAATATAGCTAATAGAGCATATTTTGTATCACGTAATAACCACATCAGATTCATCTTGGCAGAGATTGCGAATAAGTTAATAATACGCTTAAAGGTGATTTTAGCCTCCATAACTTATCATTCCCTCCCTTGATTTTTCAAATACCAGCAAAGCAGTAGGCCACAGGATGACGTTCCATAGAATTTGTGGCCATAAGACACTGCCAGGTGTTGCTGAACCCACAAATATGGACAATGGAGCGCCGCCAAGATAAGCAAAAGGCTGATATTTCATTATTTGGTCAAAGCCAAAAGGTAAAAAACTGATTGGTATAACAGTACCTGACAAAAGGGCGACAATGGCCCCTCTGATACGGCTTATCAGCCAAGCAGCGTTTCTTAGTTTTATACACAGACAGGCGAAAAGAACGTCAATGGCAAAGCCAAGGGATATACATAGAAACAGGCTTATAAAAAACCAGAGTGATGCTGGTCTCAAACTCACGCCTAAGAGTGGAGAAATAATTGCCATTGGTAGTGAAAATAAGATTAACATTGGCAACCATCCTCCCACAGTATGCGAGATAAGTTGACCTAGAACCGAAAGTGGGCGACCAAAGAACTTCACTAGGACGCCTTCACTTAGCCATCCAGAGGCTGCAGTTCTGACTACCATCATATCGGAGAGTATAGTGCTGACATAGGTATAAGATAGCATCTAATCCATGCTCATATTCACATCTACTCCTGATGACATAACAACCCGCCAAAGGAAAATTAAAGGTATGAAGGTACATGCCTTAACAATTATATCAGGCATGAGGTAGAATACTCCGCTATTTGTATTTTCAAGACATGCCATATGAGCTGTCTTTATATATTTAATCATAGCTTATCGCTCCTTAATGATAAGGTTTGGGCATAAAAAATACCCGAGCACCCCCTTGAATACCCGGGTATATACGACGCTAAGCCCACTCTCCGCAGCTTTCCCGTGCTATGTAGTGGATAGGTAGTTCAATGGAGCAAGGAGGCTCTATTTTATGGCAGAGCACGTCAAAGACCAATCTAAGACAGGCTTCAGCCATCTTTTCCATAGGCAGGTGAACAACTGACAGAGATGTAGAAGCATATTCCTCAAGATCAGTGTCACCGTTTCCTATACTGATCAACTCTAAATCATCGGGAATATTAATGCCTGATTTATGTAGGTAGCGCAATGCTCCAATTGCCATGGCATCTGAAGCGCAAAACAGACAATCGGGTCTTTCGTCAAGTTCAAACAACCGCTTTGCGCCTGAAAAACCTCCTGGCATAGAGTTATCTTCATAAATTACATCTACAATTTCTAAATCATACTTGGAGGCAGTTGATATAAAGCTTTCCGTACGCACGTCCATGCCTGAAAAAACGGGAGGAGAGGTAATAATAGCTGCCTTTCGATGACCGCGGGATGCAAATACCTGAGCTGGCATGCTGCCTAGTTTGACGTCATCCACATTAACAGTACAGTATTTTTGGGAGTGTCGATTATAAAGAATTATAGGGATGTTGAAATTACATCTTTCCAAATACTCTAAATCCTTCGAGGATGCATTACAAATAATGGCAGCATTATACATATTCATTGATCGCAAGGATGCAATTTTGCACAATTCATTATTTTTGTATGGATGAATAATGATTTCACATTCACGATTTGATTGTAAGATCTTATTTTGAATACCCCGTAGAAAACGCAATACCATATGAGCCCTAAAGTCTGAAGCCCAGAAAATAGCGATAACCAAAGTGTTGGACTGAGGGTCACCACGTAAACGACGAGCCGATACGTTGGGTTGATATTCAAGAGCTCTCACAGCATCCCATACCCTTTGCTGCGTTTCCGTTGATATCTTTCTCTCATCAGCTTGGCTGTTAAGTACAATGGACACAGTACTCGGCGAAACCCCAGCATACTTAGCGATATCCTTTATAGTAGCCAAAACCAAACCTCCGTTTAAAGAAATTTGCAGTTACAATTAAATCTTACAATAATTATAATTACTAATGCCAGAAAAGGCAAGTAAGGATAGAACTCAACAATGTAGAATATTTATTTAAACTATTGACAAGGTATTATTTCAATGATAAACTTTTTAGTACAACGATTTACTAAAACGTAAGACTAAATCGTTCTATTAATCTTGAATGGAGGAAAGAATGAAATGAACAAGAGACTAATTTCATTAGTGCTAGCATTAGGTTTATTGTTAACCATGCTGGTAGGATGCAGTAGTACTGGCCAAACTGATTCAAAAACCGGCAATGACAGCCAGACTACAGCTGAGGGCAATAATGCTTCAAATTCTGGGGATCAGGCATCTGATGCTGATATCAATTTTGATGAAGATCCCTATGAAGTAAATTATCTATACTTTGTGGCGCAGGAAAGCCCGAATCAAAGTAAAGTTAATGAGGCTGTAAATGAATTAGCCCTTAAAGAATTGAATATGACTGTAAATATGATTCCCATGACATTCGGAACCTATTTTGAGCAAATTTCAATGATGCTGGCAGCACAGGAATCATTGGATATATTCCCAAACTTTTCTAGTAATTTTGCCACATATATTGAATCCCAATATGTAGTAAATTTGGCCGATTATCTAGATTACGCAGGAGATATTATCCAAATCCTAGGCGAGGATGCTTACGCAGGATATATAGGAGATTTCCTAATCGGCTTTGGACAGATGAAAGAGCGAGCTTATCCCGTTGGGCTTCTAGTAAGAAAAGATATCTTTGATGAGCTTGGCTACAGCGTGGATGATTTCTCTGTAACAACCGATGATTATAGCAGTTTCGATCAAATTACAGAGCTTTTTGCTAAAGTAAAGGAAGCATATCCATCCATGACTGTCTTAGATGGAACGTCGATTATGGGTCTAGAAACCTTAACATATGTAGATAACCTTGGAAATGATTTTGGAGTACTGGAGAATTATGGTCAAACTACTACCGTTACAAATTGGTTTGAATCTGAGCAATATCGAACTTTCTGTGAAATAGCGCAGAAGTGGTACCGCGAAGGATATACATCTGCCGATATCGCTGTGAACCAGGATTCAGGGGAAATAAAGATGAAAGCAGGAAATTGCTTCTCCTTTATTACCAAAATTAAACCAAATACTAATATTGAAAAGCTGGCACAGACCGGATATGAAATAGAAGTAATTCCAATGAGCAATGCAATGAAGAATACCAATGCTGTAAATAGTGCTTTGTTTTCCATTGCAAGTGCTTCGGAAGATCCCAAAAAAGCTATGCAGTTTATGAACTGGACCTATAAAAGCGGTGAATTTAATGATTTGATCAATTGGGGAATCGAAGGAGAAGATTGGATTGTAACTTCAGACGGTATGGCTGCTTACCCTGACGGAGTGGACGCCCATAGCGTTAGTTACCATAATGATATGGGATATATATATCCGAATCAATTCGCAGGGCATCCTTGGATAGGCAATCCCTCTGATATCTGGGAACAATACAGGGAGTATAATGCTGGTCTTATGAAATCCAAAGCTTTCGGCTTTACATTTGATTCAAGACCTGTAGCAACAGAAGAGGCTCAATTAAACTCTGTATATCAACAATATAGTAAAGACCTAGCTTTCGGTGTTATTGATATAGATAAAGGAATACAGGAATTCAACGATGCACTCTATG
>JAWLDD010000052.1:0-10558 GCA_041686815.1 Candidatus Atribacteria bacterium
GCTAACGCAACTCAAGATCAGATCAAGAATGTTGAAAAACTCCTAGAGGATCTACAGCTGGGAGTGCATATCTCAGTAGGCTCTGAAAGAACCATTATAGGTATAATTGGTGATAAGCGAAAATTGGCTGATACTCCTCTCGAAATTTTACCTGGTGTAGATCGATTGGTTCCCATCATGGAGCCCTATAAATTGGCTGGAAAAACCTTTAAACCAGAATCTTCTGTTATAAATATTAACGGTGTCGAAGTGGGTGGCAACTCCCTAACTATGATGGCCGGGCCTTGTGCTGTAGAAAGCCAAGAACAGCTGTTTAAAACCGCCACCTTTCTCAAAAGTCAAGGAGTACAATTTCTTCGAGGAGGAGCTTATAAACCTCGTACCTCCCCCTATTCCTTTCAAGGAATGGGTGAAGAAGGGCTAAAACTACTTGCTCAAGTACGTAAAGAAACGGGTATGTTAATAGTCTCAGAGGTGGTAAGTACAGATTCCTTGGACAAGGCGACTAAATATGTTGATATTCTTCAAATTGGCGCTCGAAATATGCAGAACTTTGATTTGCTAAAACATGTAGGCAAATCAAAGCTTCCTGTGGTTCTCAAAAGAGGCCTCTCTTCCAATATCGAAGAATGGTTAAATGCAGCTGAGTACATTATGGGGGAAGGAAACTATAACGTTATATTGTGTGAACGTGGAATCAGAACCTTCGAAACTTATACCAGAAATACTCTAGATTTAAGCAGCGTACCAATTATAAAAGAGATCAGCCATCTTCCAATAATAGTGGATCCCAGCCATGGTACTGGCAAATGGAATCTGGTTACGCCTATGGCAAGAGCTGCCATTGCTGCAGGCGCAGATGGGTTAATGATCGAAGTTCATCCTAATCCTCAAGCTGCCCTCTCCGACGGAAATCAGTCTCTGAATTTTGAGCGGTTTGGGATACTAATGGACGAGATTCGAGAAATCGCACCAATTCTAAAGCGGGAGTTGACATAATGATATTTAACAGAATTTGCATTATAGGCCTGGGCTTAATTGGTGGATCCTTGGCTAAAGCTATCAAAAGAAGCCACCCAGATTGTTGCATTGCAGCAATAGATTCTGATGAGGATAGTTTGAAAGATGCATTAGCTGAAAATGCTATTGATGAAGCAACATTGGATCTAACTAAAGGAATTAAAAACGCTGATTTGGTATTTCTGTGTACACCCATCCATACCATGGCCTCTCTCATCAGGGAGGTCATACCTCTATTGGACAAGGGTACAATAGTAACCGATGTAGGGAGTACCAAACAGGATATAATAAGCATAGCCGAAGAAATCTATCTATCTGGATACGATAAAGTTCATTTTATAGGAGGACATCCTATGGCAGGTACTCAGTATTCGGGATATGGGGCATCACTTCCTCATCTTTTTGAGAACGCTTATTATATTCTGACTCCTCTTGGTTCCACACCAGATTGGGCTATTGATTCTCTATCTGAACTTATATCATCTATTGGTGCCCTTCCAATTGTAATGGATGGTAAAACCCACGACAGAATAATCGGAGCTGTTAGTCATCTGCCCCATGTAGTAGCAGCCGCCTTAGTCAATACTGTAAAGGACATGGATAACTATTCCCATCTATGCGAGAAATTAGCAGCAGGTGGTTTTAGAGATATAACCAGGATAGCTTCATCCAATCCTGAAATGTGGAAGAACATATCTGTAAGCAATAAAGAAGAGCTTATTAATCTCATCTCAAATATAGGTCAGCATCTATCAGCCTTTTCAAAGATGTTAAATAATAGTGAAGAACTGGCTATAGAGGAGTTTTTTGCATCAGCCAAAACCTATCGAGAAAACCTACCAGTGAGACAAGCTCTAAACCTTCTATCCTACTATGATCTATATGTGGATGTAGAAGATCGTCCCGGGGTTATCGGAGAGGTAGCCACTATTTTAGGTAATCATTCAATAAACATTAAGAACCTTAGAATTATAAACAGTCGTGAAGGTGAGCCAGGTTCCCTGATTTTATCCCTTGCCGACGCAGCATCACTGGAAAAAGCACAGAAGGTGCTGGCTGAATATAATTATAGAACATTTACTGAATAATGTGAGATGACAAGGGGGGGTCAAGAATTGAAACTGGAAATATTCCCTGCAAATAGACTTAAGGGTACTGTTCATGTTCCCGGAGATAAATCAATATCCCATCGTGGCATTATATTCGGTGCCTTAGCCAAAGGCGCTACTCGGCTGAACAATTTTCTTATGGCCAATGATTGTATGAGCACCATTAATATCTTTCGACAAATGGGTATCAAGATAGATATTTTGGATGATAACACCGTTGTTGTTCACGGCAAAGGTCTTTATGGCTTATCAAAACCCAGTGGAACCCTTGATGCAGGAAATTCGGGAACCACCGCTAGGTTATTAATGGGATTGCTGTGCGGTCAAAGTTTTGATTCTATCATAACTGGAGATGAAACGCTGAGAAGTCGTCCCATGGACAGGATAACCAAACCCCTTGGCAAGATGGGTGGAAAGTTCATCTCAAAAAATGATATGAATCTTCTTCCTATAACTATAATGGGAAGAGAATCTAATTCCCTCAGTGCTATAGAGTACACACTACCAATAGCTAGTGCTCAAGTAAAATCAGCCATTATATTGGCTTCCCTTTATGCAGATGGTAGTTCCATTATAAGGCAACCTGCCATATCAAGGGATCATACCGAAATTATGTTGCAGACTTTTGGTGGACGAATTGATGTAGACGAGAATACTATTATCACCTATCCAAATCCAGAACTTCTTGGACAGGATTTGACTGTTCCAGGCGATATCTCATCAGCTGCATACTTTATTACTGCAGCACTTTTAGCACCTGAGTCTGAAATAACTCTAAACAATGTGGGTATTAACCCTACTCGTTCCGGAATACTTGAGGTATACAACGCTATGGGCGGAGATATACGTGTAGAAATGATAAGCTCGACCAAAGAGGAACCTGTAGCAAATATAACGGTTAGAAGTTCTTCATTAAACGCCACTGTAATTGAGGGTACATTGATTCCTAGATTGATCGATGAACTGCCTATCATTGCTTTGGCTGCTACTCAAGCCAAGGGAACCACCATTATACGAGATGCAGAAGAACTCAAGGTAAAGGAGTCTAATAGGATTGATTCTACCGTTAGCATCCTAAAAGGTTTCGGTGCAGATGTTCATGCTACCGATGATGGGATGATAATACAAGGTCCTACTCCTCTATTTGGCACAGTAGTAGATCCTGGCTCAGACCATAGAACGGTAATGATGGCAGCTATAGCTTCGCTGATAGCAAATGGACCTACATTAATTCGAGAGGTTAATTGGGTAGATATATCATATCCTGGATTTTTCAAGCAGATAGAGAAGCTTCGATGTTAGGTATCGAAGATTTAGTCTTAGGAACTATCTATATTTTTTCATAACCATATCCACGTAAGCTTTGTATCCTTGAATCTCCTCCCAGGTATTCAAAATCCCTACCTCCAGTTGGATTTTAAAATCTTCACCGGACTTTAGGACGATAAAATCCTCTTTTTGTAGTTCTGCATCAACGTCTACAGGGAATAAGTTGCCTATTTGCATTTCAAGCCCATATACTGAGTTTCCCATCTTCTTATGCTGGGTTAAAATGGGCAATTGGTTATAGTTATATCTTACATAAAGTCCTAAGTTTAAGGATTCATTTATAATACCAATGCAAGTGTTCCCATGGCTATCTCTAGCCATCCCGTGGATATAGACTTGCTCATCATAACTATCAAAAGGACTGGTAAACCTTGCATAGCTTTCTATTGCGTTTTTTGCAGCTTGATTGCCAGGATTGGTACATATAATAGGTGAATATATATGACTTTGTTCCGAAACCAATGGATACACAAAATTCATCTGATAAAACAACATGATCGGACATTCAGCAAAGCCTTCATTCTCCACCTTATCATAGATGACCAGCTTGTTTTCTCCGCCATAGGTAATTATCCTTCGAGTGTTAGAGATATGTCCTGATAATGTATTATCTTCTCGCACTTTACCCTCTACGGAGAGCATTAAGGTACCACCATCCCACTTTCTACTATGGGAGATTTTCTCTGTCCGAGTATTTTGCACCCTTTGATGGCTACCGTATTTGGGATTTGTTATTATACCATTGTTTATAGAGCCAATAGGATATCCAGATTTCTCTATCCATGATATATCCATATTCCTCTCAGGTAAAACTGTAAACCTAAATCCGCTTCCGGTCTTGACTTCAAAACCAGACAAACCTTCATGCTCCCCATTTTCCAATGTATAGCATGAGATACCTACTACTTGACTTATATCACCAATCAGCTGATGCACTTGGTCCTTAGTGAATTCTCTCCCAAATAATCTCATCCCCAAACTCCCCCTAAATATATTTTATCCGAGCTCCCTACGGTATCTATCCATCGATATCTTAAACAAGTCTGCTGGGGTGGGTGGTGTATATGTGATAGCATTAGCCCCTGCTTCAATGGTCTTAATAATAGTTTCATCGGAAGGTCCACCTGTAGCTATGATGGGCACCTCCGGGAATCTGTCCCGTATTTTCTTTACTATATCTATAGTTTTACCTGCACCTGAAATATTCAGAATATTTGCACCTGCATCCAACCTGGACTGTATATCCGTCTTCTCGGATACTACAGTAACCACTATGGGTATATCTATAGTATCACGGACTGTCATTATAGTTTCGTTCGAAGTTGGAGCATTAACTACTACTCCAATAGCTCCCTCAAATTCTGCATCTAGAGCAAGGTTGACCACTCTTTTTCCTGTAGTTACTCCTCCTCCTACACCACAAAATACTGGCACGTCGGCAGCCATGGTTATAGCTTTGGTTATTGCAGGTTGAGGTGTAAAGGGATACACAGCAATTATAGCATCTGCATTGATATTTTTTATTACAGCTACATCCGTTGTAAAAGCCAGAGAACGAATCCTCTTACCAAAAATCCTTATGCCCGAGGCCATTCGAATACAGTCCGGTACTTCTATCATGTGTTTTCTTAATGTACCCCTTATCTCAGGTATGAACCTTTCCATCCTATCCCTCTCTTCATCTGTTTTTAGTTAATTTATTTTATTTTATCACACTATTTTAATATTTTGAAATATTTTTATTAGATAAAAAGACCCCCGTTATATGCTAACGAAGGTCAATTAATCATTCTATCTATTTGTGCAACCATCAGGGTACTTTCGGATTGCTGCATATCCATACCAAATACCCTCCACAGTATAACTGCGAGGATAATGACTACTAGAATAGCAACCACCCATTTCAGCGTGTTCTTACGGAAATAGAATATTTGCATTCCCACACCCCCTAAGGCACAATTATCAAATATCAACACTATATAATTATGCCCGTAGGTGCGTCATTATTCCTTATCCATATATCTCTATGATGGAAAAACTAAAACGCCAATTCTCTAAGTAGATTTAATGCAATAGGCCCATCTTTATATACGTCTTGGGTGGATCCTTCGATGCTTATCCTGCCATTATAGGAAATACCTTTAAGTTGGGTGAAAAACTGATCATATATATCGTCATCAATACTAAGTGGATAATGCCTTCCTTGACCACATGCAATATGAGCATGAACAAGGATATCAGTTGCTTCCCCAATAACGTTCATAGGTTCGTTTTCCACACGCATATGATAAAAATCTGCCAATAGCTTTATATTGGGGTGATCCACCTCATCTACAAACCTTATACCTTCAGCTACTGAATTAATTATATTAGTTTCTCTTTTATTTAAGGGTTCAACAGCTATAGATATATCATACTGGGAAGCTACATCACCTATAAGCTTGGCGGTTTTCACTAAATCATTCCATCCGTCTTCAAACTTATAATTCTCGGGGACTCTCCGGGCTCCACCACTACCGAATACAACTACCTTAGCACCGAGCTCAGCAACTCTTTCAAAAGCTCCCACAAGATAGTCTTTAACTTTAATCGTATCTATTTCAGGCCCAGTCAACCTAAAATCTCCAGGAAACAAGATGTTGAAAGCATCACAGCTAATACCGGAGTCTTCGGCTCTTCTAAGAGTTTCCCTATACTCATTGTCTGTCATATGTGCAATTTCTGTTACTGCAGGTTCGATATAATCGAATCCTATTTCCTCCATAGTTCCAATTTGGTTAATGGACGCACATATTCCAATCTTCATATCAATACGTCCCCTCTACATCCAATACTTTACTATCTGACACTTTCTTTTGGAATGTGGAACTATCTATCTTTTCTTTCAACTTGTTATAGAAAAGATCTTCATCAAATGGAATGTCTACCCAATCATCAGTCCAAGAGGATAGATGCATAGCGTTGGATATGGTTAAGCCGTTTATGCCTTCCAAACCAGGGGCTAATAGTGGGGTTCCCTTTATTATGGAATCGACCCAATTTTGAGTGATACCTTGATGGGCTGTTTCCTCACCTCTAATGGGGATCTCGCACTTCCAACATTCAGGCTCTCCAAATCCTCCTTTGTATTCCTTGTTGAACTGCCTTTCAGATACTCTCAGTCTCCAGAAGGTTAGTTTGCCATCTTCAGCAACCAACTTTCCTCTGTCCCCAGTGATTTCAAATCTATTGGTTCCTGGAGCATCTCCAGTGGATGTAATAAATACTCCTGTAGCACCGTTGGAATATTCTACATATGCTGTAACATCATCTTCAACTTCTATATCATGATACTTACCATAGCTTAAGAATGCACGAACCCGTACAGGCATTCCACATATCCATTGCCAAAGATCCAAATTGTGGGGACATTGATTTAATAGGACACCGCCACCTTCGCCTGCCCAGGTAGCTCGCCATCCGCCTGAATCATAATAGCTCTGTGATCTGTACCAATTGGTGATAATCCAATTAGTTCTCTTAATCTCACCCAATTCACCGGATTGAACCAAATCCTTCATCTTCTGATATAAGGGGTTGGTGCGTTGATTGTACATCATACTAAAGACCTTGCCGCTCTTCTTGGCAGCTTCATTCATTAACCGAACCTGTTTCGTGTAGACCCCTGCAGGTTTTTCACATAATACATGTAGACCTTTCTCAAAAGCTGCTATTGCTAAGGTGGGATGATCGTAATGAGGTGTGGCTATTATGACTCCATCCACTGTCCCAGATGAAAACATGGCTTCCGCATTGTCAAACAATTCTACCTTGCCGCCAAATTTCTCCTTAGCCCATTCCAATCTTTTAGGATTAATATCGCATACTGCTGTCAATTCAGCATTTGCAATTCTATTCTCAGACAGATAGATTGCATGGCCAGTTCCCATGTTACCTATGCCTACTATACCTATTCTTACTTTGCTCATGTATATCTTCCTTTCCCTGAATTCCACTAAGCTTGTAAGCCCAGCTCTTTGAGGTTCTTTAGGCTGATCTCCAAGCTTTCAAATGGATCTCTTTGGCAAATATCCTGTTCTACTGCTGCCCATTCTACGCTACTCTTAGTACAAGCGTCTATAATATCAGGCCAGTTGAGATTGCCTTCACCAACCTCTGCCATTATTGGTTTCATATCTTGACCTACAGCCATATCCTTAAAGTGGACCACTTGCATCCTTCCTGCTACTTTGTTAATCCAGTCAACTGGGTTGCAGCCTCCCATTTGTACCCAGAATGTGTCTATCTCAAAGCCAAAGGTCTCTGGATCTGATTCATTTAGAAGGATATCCATACCCAATACTCCATCAAACTTTATAAACTCAAAGTTATGGTTGTGATATATAAACTGTAGCCCTTCGTCCGCTAGCTTCCTGCCTATTTCGGAAGCTTCCCTGGCAAAAGCTTTGTAGCCTTCTTTGCTGGTCCAGTACTCCCTTGGCATGCTGCCTACTCCAACGTACTTACAATCCCATAATTTATGCTGGTATATGACATCATCCAGATCCTCTTTCATCTTATCAAAGCTGATATGGGTGGCACATATGGTCAGGCCATGTTTGTCCATAATATCCTTTACCTGTTGGTGATCCATAGGCCCTGCACCCGACACTTGGACGGCATTGTAGCCAATCTTCTTAACTTTTTCCATGCTCTTGTCCATATCCTCTGGAGTTTGTATAAATTCACGTATGGTAAAAAGCTGTGCTGCTAACATAGGTTTTTTCATTATAGGACACCTCTCTTAGTTTATTTTTATTGGATTTCCCGTAGCTGAAGATTTGTAGATTCCATCCATCATCTTCAAAGATTCCATTGCATCTTCCACGGGGATAATCTCCTTATTAGTACCTTTTACTATATTTTCATAGAAATGTCTAATCAATGTATCATGACTCTTCCCCCAGTATGATTTATAGGGAGAGGTCTCTGAGTTCTCATCAATAAGTATCTGGTAACATCCATCCTGTATCATTAAGAGTTGGCCATTGTATATCCTCAATATGCCTTTTTCCATATGTATCTCAATCTCTACAGGTGAGTTGTCTGTATAACAGTTGGTAGCATAAAAAATGCCTCTAGCTCCATTCTTAAAATAAATAGTCGCATCTGCAGTATCTTCCACTTCTATAGTATCCCTTAATGATCTGGTGGAAACATTCCCTTGAATATATTCTATTTCTCCTGCTAACCATTGTAAGAGATCCATGGTATGGATGGATTGGTTGATTAATACTCCTCCACCTTCTGTAGCAAAACTCCCTCGCCAACCGCTTGAGGTATAATAATCAGCATCGCGGTACCAAGTTACTAAACCTTTTATACCCACAACTTTTCCTAAGTCGCCACTGTCAATGATTTCTTTTGCCTTGACGGAGGTGGGGTTGTACCGGTTTTGAAAACAGGTGGTAATAAGCCTATTGTTCTCTTTAGCAGCTTTTCCCATCTGCTGCGCCATTTCTAAGTTTATAGCCACAGGCTTTTCTACAAATACGTGTTTGCCTGCATTGACAGCATCAATAGCCATTTGGGCATGCAGATAATGTGGCGTGCATATATGCACTACATCAACTTCCGGATCAGCAAGTGCCTTGTGATAGTCAGTACACCATTTCGCACCATGCTTTTCAGCTGAAGCTTTGGCTCTTTCTTCCCTAATATCCACAAACCACAATATTCTCCCCATGCCATTATTCAAAATAGCATCCACGTGAACGTTATGTATAGCCCCACATCCTATTACAGCTACTCCTAACCTTTCCATATCCTATCCTCTTTCCTTTTGATTTTACTATGATTCCTTTGTTTTTATCAGTAGTAACCCCTCAACTTAATATTAACATGATAGGGTCATTAGTCAATATCAAATCTCCTAAGCCATTATAGAAGCCTGCTCTTGCGAAATCTCCCAGTTTAGTTTCTCACCCTTAAGGTATCTTTCCAGCTCCTCCACCATATAACGACCCATTCTATTGCATTCTTTACCCATAGAACCAGCGATATGGGGAGTTAGGATGACATTGGGAAGAGTATAAAGGGGTGATCCGGCTTCCGGTGGCTCAGGCCAAGTGACATCCAATACTGCTTGTAGATCGGTACGTTCCTTGAGCACTTCAATCATCTCTTTTTCATTGACGACAGCACCCCGCGCAGTATTTATAAAGGTAGCATATCGCTTCATAGACTTAAAGTGCCTTCCTCTTATCATACCTTCGGTTTCTGGTAACCATGGGGTATGTAGCGATACCACATCAGCCCGTTCGAATATCTCACCCAATTGGCACAACTCAACACCCAATTCCTTGGCTAAATTTTCCTTTGCATAGGGATCATAGGCTATAATCTCCAAATCAAAAGGTTTAAGTAAATTACATACATATCGGCCAATCATGCCTAAGGAAATAATGCCCACAGTTGTGCCATAAGCGCCAAAAATGCCTTCTTTCTTGGATGGATACTTACCCTGTTCTTTAATGGACAAGGCAAAATGCCATCCTCTCTTCAAAGAAAACAAGATCTGCGAAAGAGTATATTCGGCAACAGGTATTCCATTAGCTGCATAAGCACTGGTTATGCGTATACCCTTATCCCAGAAAGCTTGCGTAACGATGCCTTTAATTGATCCTGCTCCATAGAAAACCATCTCAAGGTTAGAGGCAGCTGCTAAAAACTCCTCATCCACTTCGGGTCCGCCCCATCCTGAAAAGATTAGTTCCACATCAGTCAATATTTTAGGGTTCTTCTTGATATCATCAGGGGTTTGATGGGGAGCTATTATATCAACTAAGCTTTCAATATCCTTACGCTCCGCCTCACCATAGATTAAATCATAAGAATTCTTATCCAGAATATATAATCCCTTTTTCTTCATCTTTCAAAATCACCTTAACTTGCAAATATTTACCCACCCATACATATTCTCACATAAAACAGTCTGACTTTCAATAGCAAACAGCAATAGCTTGCCATACCAAATAACTATTCCTGACATCGTCCCCCCAGGTGCTCTGCCAGAAATTTCTCGGCTGCTGCATAGAAGGTGTTCCTATCTGAGGGGGATG
>JAWLDD010000053.1:0-10518 GCA_041686815.1 Candidatus Atribacteria bacterium
GCGCTGAGCTTAGAGATAAACTAATACCAATACACCATGATAATATAAAGAAACGTATGGAGATATTAAGTGATGAAGAATTGACCACGCTAAAAGCACTACTTGATAAGCTTATTAAAGGGGAAGTGAGGTAGAAAGGCAATGAAAGAATTAAAGGCATTATCACGCTTTGTAAAACCATATAGATGGTTAGTGGTACTTGCTACCCTTAGCATGATAGTAGTTACAGCAATGAACATGCTGGCACCTTGGCTGATAAGATACTTTATCAGAATAGTAACCGAAGAACCCAGAGGGCAAATCGATATAGACACAATTGGTGTTCTTGCCCTATCCGCCCTTATAGTCTACATAGTAAGGGCAGTTTCCCAATTTGGTGCGGATTATATATCCCATCATGCAGCTTGGAGCATTCTGGACGATATTAGATCCTATTTATACGGACATATGCAGAAATTGTCCTTGAGATACTTCCAAGACAGGCAGACAGGAGAACTCATGTCCAGGGTTATTAACGATACCAATAAATTTGAACAGCTCCTTGCTCATGCTATACCGACTATCGTAGTAAACGGTTTGATGCTTATAAGCGTTACTGTAATTCTCTTTAGCATGAATGCCACTCTAGCTTTATATACCTTAATACCTATGCCCCTCCTTGGATGGATGGTTTTAAAATTCAGCAAGTTATCCCGTCCCATGTTTAGGCAGGCTCAGGCCAGGATAGCCGATGTCAACTCGGTGCTTCAGGACAACTTCACCGGTATAAAGGAGATCAAGGCCTTTACCAAAGAAAAGTATGAAAAGGCAAGGACCGGGGAGAAGCTGTCTGCTTACACAGAGGCCATCCTTAGAGCACTTAGGCTTTCCAATGCCTTTCATCCCAGCATCGAGCTGGTATCCAGCGTAGGTACAGTCATAATTATATTCTTTGGTGGTAGACTGGCTTTGGCAAATCAGCTGCCCATAGAGGATCTAGTAGCATTTTTGCTATACTTAGGATCCTTCTACCAGCCTATAACGGCTCTAGGTCGAATAAACGAAGGGCTCCAACAAGCCTTAGCTAGTGCTGAGAGGGTTCTAGAGATCATCGAGGAGGAACCGGAGATTGCCGATGCCCCAGGTGCTATAAAGATAGAGCGGGCTAGAGGGGATATTGAGTTTCGCGATGTAAGCTTTCATTATGTAGAAAATATTCCCGTATTAAAAGACATCTCATTTAAGATAAAAGCAGGGGAGACCTTGGCACTAGTTGGGCCAACGGGAGTGGGAAAAACCACCTTGGCCAACCTAGTACCAAGATTCTATGACCCAAATTCAGGCGAAATTTTACTAGATGGCACTGATATACGAAAAATAAAGCTGTCCAGCCTTCGTCAGCAAATTAGCTTGGTATCCCAAGATGTGTTTCTCTTTAATGGCACCGTCAGGGATAACATCCTATATGGAAGAATGGACGCCACTGAGGAGGAGGTTATAGCCGCTGCCAAAGCTGCCAATGCCCACGATTTCATTTTAGAGTTAGTCGATGGCTATGATACAATGGTAGGTGAGAGAGGAGTTAAGCTCTCAGGCGGGCAAAAACAAAGGATATCCATAGCCCGTGCCATACTAAAGGATGCACCTATCCTAATACTGGATGAAGCTACTTCAGCTGTGGACACCCAGACCGAGAGGCTGATTCAGGAAGCTTTGGATAAGCTAATGGAGAATAAGACCACCATAGCCATTGCTCATCGCTTGTCAACCATTCAAAAGGCCGACCATATTATAGTCATAGAAGAAGGGGAAATCATAGAGCAAGGTAAACATGCTGACCTGTTGAAGGCTGGTGGCCTGTACAGCCAGCTATGCAAAGCACAGAGTGCAGATCAGTTGGTGGCGGTATAGAAAAAATTCGTGGATATGCGCTAATATGGCAATATCTTGTGACAATATGACGGCCTCGGTCATTATCAAAAGAAAAATATGAAAATTAAATAGGAATTTCGTAGAACGATTCTTTGGAAATAATGAGGGAAATAAAGGTATAAAATGCTTAGATATCCAATATAAAGATAAGGGCAAACTACTCGAAAGGGTAGGACGCAAAGTCAGGAATCTAAAGCATTTTATGCTATGATCGTCCGACTGCCGGAATGTATATTCGTGGCAGTCCTTTTTTTGGCATAAAAACACCACTTATTGGGATAATATATAAAGATGGACAACAGTAGAATAAGCACTGCATATCTAATTGTTATCTTCAAGTGCATTAAGAAGGCATACCTTTTTAGAAAGGAGTTAGTTATTATGAATATTAAGAAACTAACTATTATGGTGCTGATAGGCATATCTGCGTTAAGTTTTTGTCATAGTGCATTCAGTTATACCAAAGCCATGGTGACCAGCCCGGCTATACTCAAGATTACATCCAGTAATAAAGCTCTAATAGGTATATTAGGGGTAGAAATAGACGATGAGGCAGGCTGCCCTTATGTTTTAGTAAAGAACAATATGGCAAGGCGGATTACAATCAAAAAGTTAACTATTGAGTTCTCTAACGAGACCAGGGATCAAGAGGCGGATATTCCCATTTCACCTGGCGCTACAGAAAGAATATACCTTGATCAATTAGCTCAAGGAAGAAGCGGAGAAGAGAGGGTAACTTTAACAATAAGTGCTAAATGGTTTGGAGGAGAAGCTGAAATCAAGCATACTTTTGACTTGAATTTAGATGAAGAGCAATCAAAACCTGAACCTGAAGAAAGTGAACCTGAAAGAAAAGATGAAGAAATCCCTGAAGAGGAACAGAAACCTCAAAACGACCCTGTCCAAGAAGATGAGTTGATAGATGGGGAAGACAGCGAAGGTGGGGAAGGCCTTGATGAGCCAGTGGATTATGAAAACAAAGATAATCAAGGTGTTGACGAGGATCAATAGGATAAAGTAAGTAAAATACTAAGGTGAAAAGAGGGGAAAACACATGAGCGCATCAAGGGTAAACAATATAATAAAGAAAATCACAGCACACAATTCAAAACGGCTCTACAGCGTGCTATCCATACTATGGATAGTCTTGCTGGTAATATCCATCTTTGCTTTTTCAAAGCCCCTGAGCATAGAAGAACAGGGTATAAAGAACAATATCGTGCAAAAGACCACCTTTGACTATGAGGTGGATCTGCTTCCTTCCCTACTCCATCCGGGAGGAGGTACTGTGACACCCGAAGGTCCGATTTTCACAAAGATCACAAGGGCAATAAATCTTTCTATCAATACTCAGGTGTTATCCGATAAACCTGTTACCGTAGAAGGAACTCGCAGAATCATCTGCAGACTCATAGCTGAAAACCTATGGGAACACGATTATTTTCTGAGGGATACCCAAGAGTTCAATTTAAGTGGAACCGACAATAGTTTATCAGGCGGACTTATCAGCATCCCGATCGAGCAGATTTTAGGGTTTTTCGATAGAGTACAGGAAGAGATCAGCGCATATCCTGATGGATATACTATCAAAATTATATTACAGCTAACTGGTGTTATAAGAGATGGAGATCAGGAGATACCTATAGATTCAAGTCCGGAGCTTACCTTTAGACTGTCCAATCAGACTTTAGAGCTGGTAGGGGAAAGGGAGTTTGTTAGTGAAACTCCTATTTATGAAAATAGGATAATACACAGCACTTTTAATATAATGGGCAAGGCGATAGCAATAAAGAATATACGCATTATTCCTATAAGCATTCTTCTCCTTCTTACCATATACCTAGCATTGGGATATGGTTATAGATTCTATGAACAGCGCAGCATCCAATCGGAACTGGAGAGAATCCTTAAGAGATACAGCAAACGACTTACCTATCTAAAGAGTAATCCCGATGCAGCCGAACGGATGGTACTGGATCTTAAGTCCTTCGATGATATCATAAGGATATCCGAGGATAGGGATTTGCCTATCCTAAGCTTTCATGAAAAAGAGGACAGCGCAATTTTCTATGTTATAGACAATAGCATAATATATAGCTACAGCCCCGAAGAAATAGCTGCCGACCGGGAAATATCATCAGTAATTGGAAGTGATCTCTCCTATGCTCGATAGCTTGATTTCCTATACAAAGGCTCTAAAGGATATGCTTGCTAACATGAAAAAGGATATGGATATAAGAGGCATATTATACCTATATCGCTATATATCGTGGTTTAGCACATGTCTGTTCTATCTATTTGCTCAGACCAATGCTCCTATCATCTTAAGATTGGGGGTAATTATAGCCCTTTTTGGAGCAGCTAAAATTATCACTGATATATATATAAAGTTTAGCAAATCCTTTAGGACTTTGGAGATTGCTATCTTAATAGAAACCCTGGGAATCACCTTGCTGCTAATACCTACTGGAGGACTAAACAGTCCTTTTATATGGTATGCACTAAATCCAGTACTAGCAGCAGCCAGCTTCCTCCCAATATATTTTTGCTGGTTCAACCTATTGTTTTACCTGGTATCTGCTTCCATAATCTCATTTGATTTCTTTAGAGATTTTATGACTATATCTGAAATGATTCAAAACTACGCCTATTTTATCCTGGTCTTCGTTTTAATAACATTTATTGTACAAATGCTATCTCGTCTAACTAAACGACTTAATAATCAAACTAATATGCTAAAGAAGCAAGGACAAGAACTGGAAACCATGAATGCGATATTGAAAAAGAGTAACAGCAGGTACAAGGAATCCATTGACCATATAATGTCCCTATACCAAATGGTAGAGACCTTTCATATGGGCGGCAATATGGACAGCATATGCAGCACCTTTGCTCAATATGCATCGAAGCTAACTAAATCTGATATAGCTTTCCTTTGGACAGGAGGCGGTCAGGAGAATAAGGCCAAAATCTGGGTGTACAGAAATACCGTTATAGATATTGATGAACAACTGGCTGACTATCTGTCAAAGCAATGGGATATTATCAAAAATCAAGATAAGCTTATAGAGCTTAATATTGGTGGAATCAAATTTCTAGTGATGAATATAAAGTCCCCATCAAGAAATTACGGACTAATTGGGATACAAGCTGGCTTAGACAATCAATCCGACAAGCTATACCTTAAGAAGCTATCCTTCTTATCGGATCTGTTGGGGGCTGTGCTGGATAGCAGGCACCTAAAGGGGTTAGAGGATCAATTGCTCATCATAGAGGAGCAAAACCGCATTGCCAATGAGATACATGATAGCGTGTCCCAGAGACTTTTTAGCATCGTATGCGGAATTGCTGCCATTACCAAGAAGTGGGATAGGGGGGAAAAAGAGCTACAGGAGCATTTTGAGCTAATTAGAAAATCTGCAGATTTAGCTATGAAAGAGCTTCGATCTTCTATATATCAACTAAGCTCAAGGAAAAAGGGAGAAAGGCCCTTTGCTCAAATGCTAAAGGAATATTTGGACAACTTTGCAAAACTACATTCTATAGAGATAAATACATCAATTTCTGGAAACGAAGAGCTAGTATCTCCACAATTGAAGAAGGCCTTATACCGTATAATCTGTGAAGGAACAGGAAATGCAGTTAAACATGGGCAATGCAAGCGGATTAAAGTCATCTTGAAATTGGAATCGCCCAATATAGTGCTTAGTATAGAGGATGACGGAAAGGGTTTTGATATAAATGATGCATCAAAAGCTGATGGATCTGGGCTTGGGATACGAAATATGAGAAACCTAGTGCTTACCTTCAATGGTAATATGGATATAGAAAGCGAGATGGACAGAAAGACAAAGGTAATTGTCAGCATACCTGTCCATAGAGAGTATATAAACATTATGGAGGAATCAGTCATATGAAACTTCTTATAGTGGATGATCACCCCTTGGTAAGGGAAGGACTGACAGCTGTGCTTTCTACCGAATCATCAATTAGTACCATAGAGCAAGCAGCTACTTCAGATGAGGCATTAAATAAAATATTAAGCAACAATCCGGATATAGTATTATTGGATCTAAGACTAGATAAAGAGTGTGGTTTAGATGTGATATCAAAGGTTAGAATAAGGGAAAAGGATTGCAAGTTTGTCGTTCTTACCTCCTCATCGGACAGAAATGATTTTAAGAGGGCAGAGGATCTGGGAGTGGACGGATATATTTTAAAGGATGCCTATCCCGAAGAGATACTATTGGGCATAAAATTGGTAAGTCGTGGACGTAGATATTATGATCCGAGTATCATGGAAATGATGCTCAGCAAACAGGACAACAGTCCTGTTGAAGAGCTTACTTCCAGAGAACTGGATGTGTTAAAGGAACTAGGTAAAGGTATGAGCAATAAACAGATTGCCCAAAATCTCTTTATCACAGAATATACCGTCAAAAAACACGTAAGCCAGATCCTGTCGAAGCTAGGACTGGCAGATAGGACGCAAGCAGCATTGTATGCCAATACACATCAAGTTATATAAACAAAACAGATGTTTAAGATATATGAGGAATTCCAATTCGACGAGTCACTCGTCGAATTTCTTTTACTGTTTTTCTGCGTAATCTTGAGTCTATTATTGGGTATAGCATCAGAGGAAGCCCTGGGATTAAGGAAATCACAGTTAGTGCTAACCAATAGCTGATATTGGATAAGGAGTATATCCATCTGCTTGGTAAAAAAGGATAGAACAAACCAACATGGATAACACTTTCATATTGACCTGGCTTGGAGGCAGTAAGTTTCATGGTTACTTCTATTTCACTTCCGGGCTTTAAGATTTCTAATGGATGACTAATGCTTATCTGTTCATCCTTGGTGGTAATAGTAGATATGATAGGAAAAAAGCCCTTATTATTAAGATCCGATAATGGTTGTTCTATCTCATCGCCAACCTTTATGATACCTACGCTACTGCCCATTAGTACCCCAACACTTTTTTCGGATACTTCATAGGGAATAACTATTCTTTGAGAGGCAGTCAGCATAGTGGCTGCCATAATAATGGAGAGAGTCAAGCCACCGAAAAAGTACATTAGCTGTAGGCCAAAGGGATTCTCTTTCTTCTTTTTGGAGTTTAAAAGCTCACTAATACCTAATAGAATCGCAAGAACCACTGCAATTATTGGCAGGATATATGGATTGTTCTGAGCACTTTCCATCCAAAGGGGGATATAACCTACAAGAGGAATTTTAAGAACCTTATCTCCTAGGGCTAAAACTTTCCCTGCTACCCATTCATGCTTAATCAGATCTGTCCCAATAGTTGATTGATCTATATAGTCATTAGCATCGCCTTTTGTAATATACCCTGTGGTCTGGTTACCTTCTATTATCCTGTGAACCATCCATCCGTTATGGGCTAGATTGCCTTCTTCTGCTTTAAATATTATTATGTCACCAGCATTTAATATATCTTTATCAGTGATGCTTTTTATAAGTAACATATCTCCTCGTTCAAAGACAGGATACATACTGTTGGATCGAACAGAGGTGAATAGTACAGGTTTCTTCCAGATCATAGACGTAACAGCTGCGAAAAGAATTATACTAACTATAAAGTAAAGAGCAATATCAATAAATCTCGATAATTTCTTCACACGATATCCCCCCTCAAAATTATATCTTTGCATATTAGATGGTTGTACCATTCTATTGTACTTATATTTGTAATAAAAAGTAATTGACCTAAAGATTACTGTCTATTGTACTATAGTATACTCTATGTAACACTAAAGAGTACTCTTGATGTGATAAATGGAAGAGGATGTAAAACTAAGGTGCTATAAAATCTATACCTATGATTTAGGTTCAAGATTAGCTTTTAGTAGGACCTTAAATATACCATAGAGGGCGGTTAAAAGGGTTTGGCTAGACTATAATTTTACTATAGGTGGAATCACTAAAAATAAATTAAAATAAGGAGGAACATATAATGAGGAAAAGTTTACTAGTAGTAATAGATTTATTGGCTATGGCAAGTCTGATGGCAGCAATGGCATTGACTAAAGCAAAAGTTTCTAATGCAATGAATTTCTCTGTTGTTTCTACAACAGATGCCAAAATTGGGCTAACCCCAAATATGATTGATCATCCAGGTGTGGCCAAGCTGGATAGCAGTGGCAATAAAATGGAATTAGATTTTAGCCCTGGCATGCAACCTCACAGTTCATATTCATATAATAAGTTATTCAGAATAACAAACAATACTCAAAAAACCCTATATGTGGGCTTAAGATTCGCGTCGTGTTATAAAGATCAAGATAATGCAGTAACTAATTTCCCTGTCGGCTTACATACAATAACTGCTTCTAAAGGTCTCCATGAGCCAGTAACGGATAATGGTGATCAATATAAAAATGTATTGTTATTAGGTGGACCCAGATTTAGATCTGGGGCTTATGAGGGAAGATTGGTTAAGTTAGAAGCAGGTGAATATATTGATGTAAACTTCAGCTTTATTAACAATGCTGATCAAGGACCATTAGCAAAATCTAAATTTACATTAGAGGTGGTAGCCAAGGATACTCCCGGAAAATATGGATGGTAAGCCAGGGAGTATAGATAAGCCTGAGGAGCAGATCTCTAGACACAGTAAACCACCTAATCAACCCAAAACGGGGGACGCAACATCAATATTATTCTATTATATTGGTAGCGCTATATTAGGTTTCGTGCTAGGACTGGAACTAAGAAAAGGGCAGAAGAACAATGGAAATGGATATCTTGCATCTATAGATTTTTGTCAGCAGGGCAGGTATCAAATAAAATAATCCCTACATTAAGTTATAGGGATTATATAACAGGGCTCCTAAGGAGTAAAACTTGGGAGCTCTTATCTATTTTTCATTATTATACATATCACTATGTTTCCTTTACTGCGATATAGATGAAGCAAAAATAGAAGAAGATAGATTTCATTATGTATAGCTGTTCATGGCAAATTTTGTTTGCATATTCCAATGAATTGTGATAGTATTAGAAAGCTTGGGAAAGAATGGTTTTTATTGATTGGTTGAAGGAGATATTAGAATAATTAGTAAGATATTAATTGATGAGAATAGTTTTTTTACAAGCCCTGTAGGGATTTTTCCTATAGGGCTTGTACTATTTGAAGGATAAGTCATGCAATAATGGATAAACAATTGGTGTAGATGAAAAAATAATTACAAACAAAAGTAAAGGATGGATAGATATTGGAAAGAACTAGATTTAAAGATTTGAATTTAAATGAGAATATACTAAGGGCAATAGATGATATGGGATTTGAAGAACCTTCTAAGATCCAAGCTGAAGTCATCCCTGTATTACTTCAAGGATATGATGTTATTGGTCAAGCTCAGACAGGGACCGGGAAAACCCTAGCCTTTGGTGCGCCTATTTTAAACAACATGGAAAAGACAGGACATATAAACAGTATTATACTAACCCCCACTAGGGAATTGGCAGTACAGGTAAACGACGAATTGGTTCGCATCGGTAAATATACCAAGGCTAAGCTGTTGCCGGTATATGGTGGCCAGCCTATTGATAGGCAGATTAAGGCTATAAAAAGAGGTGTGGATATAATAGTAGGGACTCCAGGTAGGGTGCTGGATCTAATCAGGAGAAATGTCATAGATTTAAAGCATATAAGCTTTCTCATCCTCGATGAGGGAGACGAGATGCTGGATATGGGGTTTATAGATGATATTGAAGCTATCATCAAAGCTTCAAATAAAGATAGACAGACCATGATTTTTTCCGCCACCATGCCCAGCGCTATAAAAAATCTGGCTAAAAGATACATGAAGCCAGATGCCAAACATATCTCAGTCATCAGAAATGTGATGACGGTATCCACTGTAGATCAGTACTACTTTGAAATTAAAAACAAGGATAGGTTTGAATCTCTGTGCAGGATATTGGATGTTGATGAGCCTTCCAGTTCTATTATATTTTGTAGAACAAAAAGAGGAGTTGATGAGCTGGCACAGGCTTTACAGGGCAGGGGCTATAATGCAGAGGGTATGCATGGTGATATGAATCAGAACCAAAGGCTGCAAACCCTAAACAGATTTAAAAACGGCAGCGTAGAGTTTCTTATAGCAACAGATGTTGCTGCAAGGGGAATTGATGTGGAAGATGTATCCCATGTTATAAACTATGAACTGCCCCAGGATGCAGAGTCCTACGTTCATAGGATCGGAAGGACCGGCAGAGCCAAGAAAGAAGGTATTGCCTACACTCTGGTTACATCAAAGGAATATCCTATGCTAAAGCTTATAGAAAAGACAACTCATTCCAAAATAAAGCGGAAAGAGCTCCCCACCATTGATGATATCTTTCACTCAAAATATCGCAGCATAGTCAATCGAGTAAAGGAAGCCTTAGAAAAGGAGGATTACAAGAGATTTGTGCCTTTGGTGACAAAGCTGGATGAGGACTATAGCCTGATAGATATCTCTGCAGCACTTATGAATATGGTCTACAATAAGGAAATATCCTTCGAGTATTCAAAGAATAATATTGGTGTTTTAGCGGGACATTCTAGGTTGTTCATCCCGGTAGGCAAAAAAGACA
>JAWLDD010000054.1:0-10450 GCA_041686815.1 Candidatus Atribacteria bacterium
CATAGATTAGAGGACATGTATCGTTTAGCAGATAGAGTTACTGTATTTAGAGATGCAAAATATATAGGTACCTGGGATGTAGATAAGCTCACCAGTGACCAATTAATTGTGGCCATGGTTGGCAGGGAGATTACCCAGCTCTTCCCCAAAAAGCAGGCGGAAATTGGAGACGAATTGTTGCGGGTAGAGGGATTGGGCAAAACCGGTTTGTTTAAGGATATAACATTTACCCTGCGCAAAGGAGAAATATTAGGCTTGACAGGACTGGTTGGAGCCGGCAGAAGTGAGGTAGTTCAATCCATATTTGGCATTCTTCCCAAAGATGAAGGTAAGATTTACCTGGAAGGCAAAGAAGTAGATATAGATAATCCACGGAAGGCTATGGAGCTAGGTATAGGCTATCTTCCTGAAGACAGACAAAAACAGGGATTGATATTGGATTGGGAAATAGATAAAAACATTACACTGCCCACTCTAGAGGAATATAGCAACAGAGGATGGTTAGACGATAAAAAAGAGGCACAGGTAGCAAAGGATTTATCGGAAAAGGTCAATGTAAAGGCCAATAGTATATTTGATCTTGTCAGCTCTCTATCGGGTGGAAACCAGCAAAAGGTTATAGTAGCTAAACTTCTATCGGCTGACCTAAAGGTAATAATATTGGATGAACCCACCAAAGGTGTTGATGTTGGAGCAAAATCCGCCATCCATGAGATGATGGGTGAACTTGCTTGTCAAGGTTACGGTATTATTATGGTATCCTCTGAAATGCCGGAGGTATTGGGAATGAGCGATAGAATAGCTGTTATGCGTGAAGGCAGGCTTATATCCATATTTGATAGGGAAGAAGCATCCCAAGAGGCAATTCTAGAGGCAGCAATGGTGTTAGAGCACTAGAAGAGATAAAGGGGTAGGAAAATGACTGAAAAAGTATTGAGTAAAAGATTCAACACAGCAAACATCGTAAAGTTTCGAGAAGTGGGGTTGTTATCCTTTATTATCGCCCTCTCGGCTTTGGTACAGTTCCGAAATGAGAACTTCTTAACCTTGGAAAACATCAATGATTTGATCACCAACACTGCAATTCTCAGTATCCTGGCGGTAGGTATGATGATGGTCATTATAACTAGAGGAATTGACCTATCCATAGGTGCATCGCTGGCACTTTCCGGGATGATATCGGCATTGGTAGTCAGTGCTTTGCCTAGCCTACACCCGTTGTTGGCAATATTGCTGGGCATATTAGTAGGAACGGTTTGTGGAACTATTGTTGGTTTTCTGGTTTCTAAAGGAGGAGTTCTCCCAATCATTGCATCACTGGGGATGATGAACGTATATAGAGGATTAACTTTTATGATCAGCGGAGGTAGATGGGTAAGTGCTCATCAGATGCCAGTGAGCTTTAAGAACATAGCTACCGGGAGAATGCTGGGTATAAACAATTTAGTTTTCATCGCCATTATCATATATATAATATTTTACTATTTCATAGAACATACTCGAACTGGCAGACAAATATATGCTGTAGGCAGCAATCCTGAATCCGCCAAAATCAGCGGAATAAATACCACCAAGATATTGTGGATGGTATATATAATCATGGGAGCTTTGTCGGGTCTGGCAGGGGTTTTATGGGTTTCAAAGTTTGCATCTGCTCAAGGGGATACAGCAATGGGCTATGAGATGAACGTTATTGCTGCATGTGTGTTGGGAGGAGTAAATATTGCTGGAGGTTCGGGTAAGATTTCCGGAGTTTTACTAGGTTCGCTTTTACTTGGTATACTCCACAATGCACTGCCGCTAATAAAGGTATCCCCTTTCTGGCAGCAAGCAATTCAAGGTTTGATTATACTTGTCGCCATTATAACCAATGCTCTGGTCAAGAGAGGAGTCGACAAGAATAATCTGATGAGGAGGAAGATTTAAGCCATGATTCAACGAAGTATTGTATCCAAAAGGGAATTTAGTCTCAAACGTTTTTTTCTGCAATGGGAATGGATGTTGGTACTCATATTTATAATCATCAATATTATAAACGCATCCATATCCGAGTACTATTTGAATGCCAGCCGGCTAATCGATGCCACCATGACCTTTCTTGATAAGGCATTCATCGTACTACCCATGACATATATCATTATACTAGGCGACATCGATATATCGGTAGGGTCTACAGTTGCCCTGTCTGCAGTAATCATGGCTGTTACCTACAATATGGGAGTACCCATGGAATTGGCTATTCTAATATGTTTACTGGTAGGAGCCTTGTGTGGGTTTATAAACGGATATTTGATTACCAAGTTTAAAGAACTATCAGCTATGATAGTAACCCTTTCCACCATGATTATATACCGAGGAATTGCATACATCATACTTGAAGATCAGGCTTCAGGTAAATTTCCAGACTGGTTCAGATTCTTTGGCTGGGGTTATGTAGGCAGCATTCCCTTCATATTTATACTATTCGCTATATTGGCCATAATATATGGTTTGGTTTTGCACAAGACAACATTCGGCAGAAGGCTTTATGCCATTGGCAACAATACCACTGCCAGCAGATTCTCAGGAGTTCAAGTGGATAAAATTAAAGTCATAGTATTTACATTGGCAGGCATTATGTCCGCAATTACAGCTATATTTCTCACTTCAAAGATGGGCAGCACCAGACCCAATGTGGCACTAGGATATGAACTGGATGTAATCACTATGGTTGTACTAGGAGGGATTAGCACAGCAGGTGGAAAAGGAAGACTTATCGGCGCAGTCATATCAATCTTCCTCATAGGTTTCCTGCGCTATGGTCTAGGCCTTATAAACATACCTTCACAAGCTTTGTTAGTAGTAATAGGGCTATTACTGATATTTGCGGTTATGATACCTAATCTCAGAACTAAAAGAAAACCTTTAGAAGTCCACAGTGATAACTAGTATTAAAAAGAAATGATGAAACCAATATTCAGATATGGTAATACCTGATAAACCATATCTAAGTATAAATAATAAAAATTAAGGAGGAGAAATAATGCGAAAAACACTGTTAGTACTGGTTTCATTGATACTGGTTCTGTCGCTATTTGCCGGTTGCTCCGGTGCAGGACCGAAACCATCAGGGGGATCAGGTGGTGGAAAACAAAAATACGCAATAATTGCTAAGAGCACAGGAAACCCCTTCATGGAAAAGATGATGGATGGATTTAAGGAGGCTGTCGAGGAAATTGGTGGCGAAGCAATACTCAAAGCTCCTGACCAACCTACTGCTGAGGCTCAAATTGCTATGATCGATGAGTTGATTTCACAAGGAGTAGCTTCTATAGCAATAGCTGCTAATGATCCTGATGCTTTACAGCCAGCACTAGAAAAAGCCATGAAAGAAGGCATCAAGGTATTATCATTAGACTCTGCCGTCAATAAGGATAGCCGAATGGTCCACATCGAGCAGGCAGATCCAGAAAGAATCGGAAGAGTTCAGATTCAGGCTGCTTATGAAATGATCGGAGGCAAAGGACAGATTGCCATACTCAGTGCAACCTCACAAGCTACAAACCAAAATACCTGGATCGAATGGATGAAAACAGAGCTTGAAGATGAGAAGTATAAGGATATGGAGCTAGTAAAAGTAGCCTATGGTGATGACCTAAGGGATAAGAGCGTATCCGAGACCGAAGCTTTACTCAAGACCTATCCTGACCTAAAGTGCATCATAGCACCTACCACCGTTGGAATAGCTGCAGCTGGTAAAGTGCTTACCGACAAGGGATTGAAGGATAAAGTATACTTAACAGGTTTGGGACTACCTAGCGAAATGGCAGAATATATCGAAAGCGGAGTTTGCCCATGGATGTATCTCTGGAATCCTATCGATTTGGGCTATCTAGCAGGGCATGCTGCAGGTGCTTTAGTGGATGGTACTATAACTGGTAAGATTGGAGATAAGTTCACAGCTGGCAAACTAGGTGACAGAGAAGTAACTGAAGCTGGCGATGGCGGTACCAACGTCATGCTAGGAGATCCCTTCAAGTTTGACGCTGAGAACATTGGAGAATGGAAGGACGTTTATTAATAATATTCTAATCAAAACACCTCTCGCAGGAATAACGCTGCGGGAGGTATTTTAATATAAACGGAAAAGTGGTTGCATAACAATTTTTTATTTAGGAAATTATGCAATAATATGGAAAAATAAGCAGGAAAAAGAGGATAGAATGTAGAAGTATTATTATAGTGAGAATATATAAAAATTTTAGGCTGATAGAGCAGTAGATTTTACAATATCGAAAGTAAAAGTAGAAAACCACTGTTCTAGTAACAATAGTTTTCTGCTTCTCTAAAATATAATTTCAATCCACAACGGTATTACTGATGACTTTAATGTAATATCACATATTGAGAATATTAAAAAGCAAAGCGTGCTTTTTCTATTGACATTTCATGATCTAATCTAAAATAATACTCTGACAGCTTATCTAATATATAGAACTAAAACTGGGAGGGTGATCTTATTGTTCGATTTCTCTAAAGTGATTGCCCATTATGATGAACAGAGTCCTGTTACGGAGCAGTTGTTGATTGATCATTTAATTGATGTATCGCAAATGAGTGGAGATTTAGGAGGTGGTATAGGTGTTGAGAAGATATGTAGGTTAATAGGCCTTTTACACGATTTAGGAAAGAGTAGGGATGAATTTCAATCATATATTAGGGGCCGATACAGCGGCAGAGTGGATCATTCTTCGGCTGGAGCAGTAGTTTTAGATCTAGTTGAGGACCGGGTCAAGGTTGAATACAGTAATGACGACTTCTTAAAGTCTCAAAGAATCACGCCAGGTATATGGAAGATCTACAAGGAGATTATTCAATACCCTATTCTGGCTCACCATGGCTTATACGATATTATAGATAATAACTTTGATTATAGGACAGGGATTAGGTTAGAAGGTATAATAGGTGAGGGGAAGAGTCTTCCTGGTGAAACTCAAGATTTTTTTGACTATCTTCATAAGGAATATTCCAAAATAACCGGCAGTTCAATATATACTCTCTACTATGAAGGTTTTAAAGAATTTATTAATATGCGCAAAAAGCTTTTAAAGTTAGCTTCTAGTATTCAAGGGAGTAGCAATGAGGACAAAAGATTTCAGGGAAAAGCTTTATATTTTTACTATGGTGCATTAATAAGATTATTACTATCCATATTAAAAGAAGCAGACATCTACAATTCATCCAATTATTACAGAGAACGAAGAGATAAGGTCTTTTCTCGAAGTGATTTAGATATCATATGGGATGAAATGGACCGAGAAATCGAGATTTTATATAAAACCTTTGAAAAGAAATCCAATAAATCTCCTCTAGATGTTATAAGAAATGATCTGGCAAATCAAATATTTAAATTTTCTCAAGAGCACAGTATTGGCACATATAAGCTGAGTATGCCCGTAGGTTCTGGAAAGACTTATGCATCCTTGAGGTATTCTATAGCCAATGCAAGGAAATTCAAAAAAAATAGGATTTTTTATACTACCGCTTTTCTCTCCGTACTAGAGCAAAATGCTGCATCCATAAAAGGGGTGTTGGGAGAAGAATATGTATTAGAACATCACAGCAACATTATTGAAGAGTTTGAGAAAGAGGGGGATTATGAGGATCAAGACGAATATCAAGCTACTGAATATCTAAAGGAGAGTTGGGAGTCCCCTGTTATACTGACTACAATGGTACAACTATCAAATACCATGTTTAAGGACAAGCCTTCAAACATCAGGCGGTTTTGTAAACTGATAAATTCAGTAATAATAATTGATGAAGTTCAAAGTTTGCCCACAAAGGCCATATATAATTTCAACTTGATGACGAATTTTCTGGTCCATATTATGAATTGTAACGTAGTACATTGTACCGCAACACAGCCCAATTTTGACAATAATGAAGCACTTAAATATCCTTGTTTATACGGCGATGAATCAAAGAATTATTCAATTATAACAGAGATTCCACAATCCAAAGCTTTTGATAGAGTTGAGTACTACAGTCTTTTAGGGAAGGATTTGGATGTAGTTCTAAGCACGCAAGACTTAATTGAGCACATCAAGAGTCAATTAACGGAGGACAATAGCGCTCTAATAGTGTTAAATACAAAGCAGGCGGTATCAAATCTATATTACAACTTAATAGAGGACGATGTCATCCAGGAATCTGGGTGGGAAGTTGTATATCTAACCACTAATCAATGCCCAAAGCATAGACTTGATATTATAAGTAGTATGAAGAACATACTCAAAAATCTAAGAGAGGGTGTTGAACACAGAAAACTAATATGTGTAAGCACAAAGTTAGTTGAAGCAGGGGTAGATATTGATTTTGACGTGGTATATAGATCCCTTGCAGGCATTGATAGCATCATACAATGTGGTGGCAGATGTAATAGAGAAGGGAAAAAGGAAGGGAAAGGGAAACTATTCATAATTGAGTATGGAGATGAAAACTTAAGATATTTACCGGATATAAGCAAACAAAGAGTTGCAGCAAAGACAGCTTTGAGGGTACTAAGAAAAGATAGTAATAAAGATGCAAAAGTGGATATAGAGAAGGCTCTTGATCACTATTTTCACAAGTTATATTCCAATGAGAACATTGAGGGAAGACATCTAGAGTTTCGCATTGATGACAAAAGTGGTACTATTTTAGATTTATTGACTACAAATCCTATAGGAACTGATAACTATTGGAACAGTAAAGGCCAACGTCCTCACTTTATGATTAAACATGCATTTAAAACAGCAGCTGTCAACTTTGAATTGATAAAGGAGAATACTGTTAGTGTAATTACACCATACAGTAATGAAGAGCTACTTGAAATGTTATATATAGCGATTGACTCCAGTAATTACCATGAAATCAAAAAACTACTAAAAAAGCTTCAACCTTATACTATTGCCATTCGAAGATCAGAAGAATACGAGAACTATGTAAGTAAAGAGTTGGATGGTCAGGTATTTATTCTAAATCCAGAAAACTATAACGATGAAGTGGGTCTGGTTAAGGGAGAACTACAACCATTAATATTCTGAGGAAGGAGATATTAGTATGAGCAAGTTCAGATCCAAGCCATTTTATATGAAGATATACGGGGATTATGCATTGTTTACAGATCCAATGTCCAAGGGAGGAGGTGAGAAGTTTACTTATCAAGTACCAACATATCAGGCCATAAAGGGCATTGTTGAGGCCTGCTATTGGAAGCCTACTCTTTATTATGTTATAGATGAAGTAAAAGTAATGAAGCCAATAAAGACGGAGACCAAAGGAATACTATCTCCTATGAAAGATGGTGGTAAGGATCTAAATTACAACACATATCTACGAGATGTAGAATATCTAATCAAATATCATTTTCAGTGGAATGAAAATCGCAAAGAGTTAGATTATGATAGAAATGAAAAGAAGCATGAACAGATATTACTAAGATCCATGCAAAAAGGAGGAAGACGAGATGTTTTTCTAGGAACTAGGGAATGCGTAGGCTATATAGAAAGATTACGTGAAAAGGAATATGAGAATGCGAAAAGCTATTACGAAGGTGAAAGGATATCATTAGGCATTATGTTTCACTCTTTTATTTATCCTGATGAGGCATATGATGAGAATACGGAAAATGTACTTACCGCAAATTTTTGTCCTATAGTTATGACAGACGGAATAATCCAGTTTATAGAGCCTAAAGACTGTAGTATCAAGCATAACTTAGGTAACTATTCAATTAAAAAGTTTGATAAAAATAATCTAATCAGCGCTGAAGAACTACTCAATATCTATGAGGAAGAAGGGGTGATGGATGATGAGCTTATTGTCTGATCTTCTAGAAACTTATAACCTCGCCTATGATAGAGGTTTAGTAGACAATCCAATCTTAGGAAACAATGGTATGACCATCCTGCCCATATACCACTCAAGTAGAACCAGCAATGGTGAGGACATATTTGAAATTACCATAGATAGAGAGAGCAATGCAGTGGATGGCCGTTTTTTAGATAAGGATGAGGTTGTTATATTCCCCATAACGGAGGAGTCTATAATCAGATCAGGCACAAAGATAGCACCTCATGCTATCTGTGATGAATTATCCTATTTAGCTAAGAGATTTGATGTTCAAAAGAATGAGACATATATGTCAGGTGTTCAGGAGCTTTTGGATTATGAAGAAGATAACAGATATGAAAACTTTAGAGTTATAGGGAAGTATATACTTAAAAATACAATAATGGACGATTTTCTAAGATTTCATTTAAGAGGTAAGCAGTATACTATTGATGATAAAAAATTCGTTTTGCACTATGAAGAGAAAGATGATAGAGGGAAGGCCAAGAAAAAGACTATACACCTAAAAAAGATTTTTATTACATTTAAACTGGAAAGGGAATTTGCTGGAGATATTTCTATAACAAGGGATAAGGGACTGCACGATTTTTATATAAGCTATGTCAAAAATAAAAATTCAACTGATAAAGAACTAGCCTATTGCGATATTACCGGCGAGTTGAGCTATTGTGTAGAAAGACATAGAGGATTGATAGGAACCGCGAAACTTGTAAGCATAAGCAATAATGACGAAACCTACTATGGAAGAATAAAAAGGGGTAAGGATATATATCACATAAGTTATGAAGCATCACAAAAAGCCCACAATATGCTCAAATATCTTATAGAGAACAAAAACCACTCACGAAAAATAGACGAAGGAACTTATCTAGTAAACTGGCTTGCTCAGGATATAAGAAAAGGAGGTGTAGAACTAGTATTTGAGATAGGCGAGGAGACATATGATATAGAAGATCTTGAATATGTAGAGCAAGAACAAAGGGATATTTTGGGAGGTGGTGTCTCCGATAAACTTAAGAAATATTTTCTAGGAGAAGATGAAAGCTTTCGTTCGACAAACGATTTTCATGTACTTATAATTGAAAAGATAAGCAACGGAAGGCTTTCTGTATAGTATCACAGGCGCTTGTCAAGATCAGAGGCATACGAAAGGGTGATGAAGTGGTACAGAACAACTAGCTGGAGATTTTATAGCAAAGATAGATCTCCATCTCTCTATGAAATAGTGAATTTTATATATGGTCAGGAAAATATAAAAGGATCTTTGTCCTGTGAGAACAAGAAGCTATTTCGTAGCACAATTGAAAGGTTGATACCGTGTATCATAGAAGGTCAAAAACTACCCAAAGATATTGCCAAAACCACTTTTTATAATCTTTCTAACAAGCTATCCTATAAGAATAGCTGGAATGATGCCTTAAGCATAGGCTGTTCTCTGATCAAAAAGCAAAGATATGATTATCAAAATAGTTTTATAGAAGCCAATAAGATAAGCGAGGTGAAACAGTTGAAAGAGAGTAGAAGTTTTTACTATGGTAAGTTGATGGCGGTATATGAGAAGATTGAACTCGATGCAGTAGCTGGAAGAGGGGGTGGGAGTACCGAAAAGGGAAAATCATCAACACACAGAATCACCAATTCGGACAAACTGTGGAACTCCATGATAAGAACACCGGAGAGAACAAGATTTGTCTTAGAATCTAAGATCAAACCATATATGAATATGCTTAAAAAGAATGCCCCTGGATTATATGTTAATTTTGACAAACTAATAACAAACATGACTCTAGAACTTTTGAAATTAGAAGAGTCCGATGATAAAAAGAAGGGATCACTAGATGAGGATTTCATTTTAGGATACTATTATCAGAAAAATGCTTTTTATCAAAAAAAGAATGATAATACTGAAGAAATTATTAGTACCGCAAGAAGCGGTCGAAAAGAAGATGAGGAGGTATATTAATGAGTATTCTCGAGAGGAAAGTAGATTTTGTTGTATTCTTTACTGTCAATAATGCGAACCCTAATGGAGATCCTTTAATGGGCAATATGCCTAGAACTGATTATGAGGGTTATGGAGAAGTATCTGATGTTTGCATAAAACGAAAGATCAGAAACAGGATGCAAGATTTGGGTCATGACATCTTTGTGCAATCAGCAGACCGTATAACGGATGGCAACAGTTCCTTGGAAGCAAGATTTAATGTACATTTTACCACCAAAGATGACGATGTAAGTGTTGCTCAAAGAGCATGTGAAAAATGGATGGACGTGAGAAGTTTTGGTCAGGTTATGACATTCCAAAAAAGATCTCTGGGTATAAGAGGACCAGTATCCATAAGTTTGGCTAAGAGCTTAAGCCCTGTGGATATAATAACTCTACAAATAACCAGGAGCACTAACGGGATGATAGCTGAAGCAGGAAAAGCAAGATCTAGTGATACAATGGGCAATAAACACTATGTTGAATTTGGAGTATATAAATTAACGGGTAGTATAAACTGTTATTTCGCGGGAAAGACTGGACTTACAGATGAAGATGCGGACATTATTAAAGAAGCATTAAGAACTCTAT
>JAWLDD010000055.1:0-10383 GCA_041686815.1 Candidatus Atribacteria bacterium
TAGCCTTCATTACTATAACCATACTACCATTCCCCGTTTCTTTACATGAATTTCTAATATATAACTAGTCTACCGTACTACCATACTTTTATATACAAATTTTAAGACACGATTTTCTGTATTAATTCTTTAACTCTGCTATTACCTCTTTCAGAGCTTGAATAAATATCTGATTCTCTTCCATGGTACCGATAGTCACCCTTATCCAATCATCCATTCCAAATATATCACCCGATCTTATTATTATGCCTTTCTTAAGTAGAGCTTTAAAGATCTGTTGACTTGGGACATTAGTCTTTACCATCATAAAATTGGCATAGGTAGGGATATAATCAAGTTCCATCTCCTTAAAGGCAGCGTATAGATATTCCTTACCCTGATTGTTGGTTTCAATGCTGTGATTAATAAAATCCTGGTCATTTAAGGCAGCTATCGCAGCTACTTGAGCCGCTGCATTGGTATTAAAGGGGCCACGTACCCGGTTTATATAACCTATAATATCTTGGTTGGATATAGCGTAACCTACCCTTATACCAGCTAGCCCATAAGCCTTTGAAAAGGTGCGTAGTATCAAAAGATTATCAAACTCATCAAGGAGCTTTATGCTATCGGGATATTCACCGCCCCTAGCATACTCGTAATAAGCTTCATCCAGTATAATGAGTACATCTCGCGGAACCTTTTCAATAAAAGCTCTTTGCTCTTCCTCAGTAATCATAGTTCCTGTTGGGTTATTTGGGTTACACAACCAAATAATCTTGGTTCTGTCATTAATCCTTTCAAGAAATGCATCCAAGTCTATACGGTAATCACCGGTCAATGGGACTTCTATAGCTTCGCCATCCATAACTTTTACTACAGTTTCATAGCGTGGAAAGGAAGGATATCCCATTATGGAGTTGTCACCAGGATTTATATAGGTCTGAGCTATAATCTCTATGACCTGATCAGTACCTGAACCGAAAAGAAGTTGTTCAGGCGTTATCCCCAATTTTTTAGACAGGACATTTCTCAAGTCTGTACAATTTCCATCGGGATAAATAGCCATATTTTTAGACCAGTCCTGCACAGCTTTGGTTGCAGCAGGGGAGTTTCCCAATGGATTTTCATTGGAAGCTAGCTTTATTACCCTTTCGATGCCAAGTTCTCTTTGAACTTCACTTATAGGCTTTCCCGGAATATATGGGCTAAGGGTGTTTACGGTGTTTCTTTGTCGAACCATTTACATTCCTCCTCAACATGAAAATATCATTTAAATACCTCTAAGATTTTGATATTATCCACATTATCAAAAATATCAACCTCACCAACACCAATAGGTAGGACAAAAACTATGGATCCTGATTTATTCTTTTTGTCGTGGCTCATGGCTCGGATTAAAGCTTTTACATCAATCTGTTCAATTCTAGTAGGGAGATTTGCTCTTTTTAGCAACCCTATCAGGAGATCGATTAAGTTCTGATCGATCAGCCCTATGTTACGAGCTATCAGGGATTCATATATCATGCCCAGTGCAACAGCTTCGCCATGGGTATAGAGATTGAAGCCTGTCAAGGATTCCAGTCCATGGCCAATGGTATGACCAAAGTTTAGAATAGCTCGCAATCCACTTTCTTTTTCATCTCTACTTACTATGTCAGCTTTTATTTGACAGCAACGTTGTATGGCGTAGGCCAAAGAAGAATATTCTCTTCTCATAAGGCTTTCGATATTACCATCAAGCCATTCTAAAAACGTTGTATCCCATATGAATCCATACTTGATCAGCTCCGCCATGCCAGTAGAAAACTGTCTATCAGGCAAGGTGCGGAGGGTGTCAATATTAATGTAAACGGACTTTGGTTGGTAAAAGCTGCCTATAATATTCTTGGCTAGTGGATGGTTGACAGCTACCTTTCCACCAACACTGCTATCCACTTGTGCTAAGAGAGTAGTAGGTATCTGAATGAAGTTGATACCGCGCATATAGGTAGCTGCAATAAATCCTGCTAGGTCGCCAACAACCCCTCCTCCCAAAGCTAAAATAGATGAAGATCTATCTAGGCTAGCACTTAAAGCCTGGGTATAAAGGTTTTCTGCTACTTGAAGGCTTTTGCTAGCTTCACCAGGCGGTACAGCAACACAGGACACCTCTACTTTCATAGATACCAAAATCCTGCTAACCTCGTTGTAAAATAAATCCTTTGTGTTTTCATCAGAAACTATCATAACTTTGTTTCCTACAAAGGGTTTAATGGCTGCAGCTAAACCTTGCCACGAATCGTCGATATGTATAGAATATGGATTTAATGGTAAATCTAGAGATATCGTTATAGGTTTCATATTACAGAGCTCCTTCTGAAGTACTATGGGAATTATAAGGAGTTTACACTACAGGATGATATTTAATAGATTTTATACTTTGCAATATAAAAAGTCAAGACAGACAAGTAACCCATATATAATTAATGCGCTCTTATCTAAAATGGCTAGTGCGTAAAATTAAAATATATGTTACAATATAAGAGACAATTTTTGACCTTAGTTTTACATAGATAATTTAAGGTTTGAGCTTATGATTATCTTAAACATTGATACTAGACTTTGACTCTTGGTTGATCTGTTAACATGAGTATTACTGATTGTTAACTGTCATATGCGAATTATCGCTTTTCCTAAGATTAGGGATATTGTATTATCTATAAAGAGGGGGATTATGCATGAAGAATTACGAAAGTAAAAAAATCCGTAATATTGCCATTGTTGGTCACGGTGGTGAAGGAAAAACTACCTTGACCGAAGCCATGCTATTCAACGCGGGCGGTACAGATCGCTTTGGCCGTGTTGAAGATGGAACTACCACAACAGATTTTGATCCCGAGGAAATTAAGAGACAGATTTCCATTAGTTCAGCAATCGCTCCACTGGAATGGAATGATCATAAAATAAATGTTATTGATGTACCGGGATATTTCGATTTTGTTGGAGAGATGTTAGGAGCTCTAAGGGTAGTTGACAGTGCTGTCCTCGTGGTAGGTGCGGTGTCTGGCCTGATGGTGGGGACTGAAAAGGCTTGGGATTATTGTGAAAGCCATGTTATTCCCAGAATGATATTTATCAATCAGATGGATCGAGAACATGCTAACTTTTCAAAGGTATTGGATCAATTGAAAGAAAAATATGGTACATCCATTGCTCCTTTCCAGATTCCTATCATGGAAGGTGGACAATTTAAGGGTTTTGTTGATGCATTAAGAATGACTGCCAAGGTATTTGACGGTAAAGGGCTAAAAGATGCTCCTATTCCGGATTCCATGGTGGATGAGGTTGAGCCTATCCGTACCATGTTGGTGGAAGCTGCAGTTGAAACCAGTGAAGAGTTGATGGAAAAATACTTTGAAGGTGAAGAGATTACCAATGAAGAGTTAACTACTGCAATCCGACATGGCGTCATGGAAGGGGATATAGTTCCTATTCTGTGCGGATCGGCAGTGAACAATATAGGCATAGATGTTCTACTAGATGAGGTAGTAAATTATCTGCCTTCACCATGTGATAGGCCTTCTTTTAAGGGTACTAACCCCAGGACGGAAGAAACTGTTAGAAGAGAGATGAAGGTATCGGAGCCTTTCTCAGCTTTGGTTTTCAAAACCATTGTTGACCCCTTTGTAGGAAAGCTGTCTATATTCAAGGTAATGTCAGGAGAATTAAGCAGTGGTGCTACTGTTTATAATGCTAGTAAAGATGCCAACGAAAAGACCACCGCTTTATACACTCTAAAGGGAAAGAAACAGACTCAAGTAAACAAAATTACCGCAGGGGATATCGGTGCTTTTGCAAAGCTTCAGCATACTGAAACCGGGGATACCCTATGCGATGCTTCCTCGCCTATAGTATATAAAGGTATCGAATTCCCAGAACCTGCTATTTCCCTTGCTATTGAGGCAGAAAAGGAAGGGGAAGAGGAAAAGGTATTTGCCGGGCTTAACAGATTGTCAGAAGAAGATCCTACATTTAGAATAGAAACCAACACGGAGACCAACCAAACCCTAATTAGCGGAGTTGGTGAGATGCAACTAGATGTAGTTGCTAGCCGACTAAAGAGCAAGTTTGGCGTAGGTGCTGTTTACAAAGAGCCAAAAGTAGCTTATAGAGAGACCATAAGAAAGCCAGTTAAAGCTGAAGGTAGACACAAGAAACAGAGTGGTGGTCACGGACAGTTTGGTCATGTGTGGATTGAATTCGAGCCACTACCGGACACCGATACACAATTTGAATTTGTTGATAAGATTGTAGGCGGTGTAGTACCTAGACAATATATCCCAGCTGTTGAAAAAGGCTTGCTAGAATCATTGCCCAATGGTGTGCTGGCTGGTTATCCCATGGTAGGTATAAGGGCTACCTTGTATGATGGATCCTACCACAGTGTTGACTCTTCTGAAATGGCCTTTAAAATGGCTGCTTATCTAGCTTTTAGAAAGTTGGAGCAAGCAAACCCTGTACTCTTAGAGCCAATAATGAAGGCAGAGGTAATCGTAAATGATGAATACATGGGAGATATCATCGGAGATCTAAACCGTCGTAGGGGTAGAATCTTGGGCATGAACCCCATTGGTGGAGGCCTGCAATGCATCGAAGCAGAAGTTCCTCAAGCTGAAATGTTTAAATATGCAACGGATCTTCGTTCCATGACTCAGGCCCGCGGAAGTTTTAAATTGACCTTTGTGCGATACGAAGAAGTACCAGCTAATATTAGCGCTAAGGTAATAGAACAGGCTAAGAAAGAAGCAGAACAAGGCTAAGCAATTAGTAACCGGGTATCATGAGATACCCGGTTTTTATTTCATGATAGGAGGATGAAGATGATTACAACGGTAACCTTAAATCCCTGCATCGATAAAATGGTGGTGGTAGACAGATTCATATATGGAGGTATGAATCGGATACAGGATAGCCGCATTGATGCCTGCGGTAAGGGGATAAACGTAGCTGTGGCATTTAGCCAGTTAGGTGGACAAGCTCTATGTACAGGAATCAACTATGAAGAGAGAGGTAATCTTATAGTTAACTTGTTGGATAAAAAGAATATTGCTCACGATTTTGTGACTGTAGAAGGGGAAGTTAGAATAAACCACAAGATTTACGATCGCTCTAAACAGATAGTGACAGAACTTAATGAGAGCGGGCATCCAGTTGAAAGTCATGGTCTTAAAGCTTTAAAGGAAAAGCTTGTTACCCATTGTGCCAACAGCAAGACCTTGGTATTAAGCGGGAGCATACCTAAAAAAGTACCGGTTACCATTTACAGAGAATTATTAGAAGCAGTATCCCATCTTCCCATCAAGACCATTTTGGATGCCGAGGGAGAATTATTGTTGGAGGGAATAAAGGGCAAGCCCCATATCATAAAACCTAATCTTTTTGAATTGGAGACAGCTCTTGATATAAAGATTACATCTCATAGTGAGGTTGTACTCGCAGCTCAATCCTTTTTGGATAAAGGAGTAAAGATAGTAGGGGTATCCCTTGGCAAAGAGGGAGCTATTATTCTAGATGAAAGACAAGCATATTTTGCTCCTGCTATCAACGTAGACGTAAAAGGAACCGTCGGAGCAGGGGACTCTATAGTTGCTGGTTTTTGCTTAGCCATGGAAGAGGATTTGGATCTAAAAGAAATGCTAAGATGTGGAGTAGCCGCTGCTACTGCCTCCATCATGAGGGAAGGAACTCTCATGTGTACTAGAGAAGGCTTTGAATCTATGCTGCCAAAGGTCAAGGTAGAAAGAATATAGTCACCAATAATCGCCATGGACAAATATGGTATAGCTATGAAATAGTAAGAATATATTAACATATGATTAATATTTATGTCATAAATTTGTAATAAAACCTGTTACAGTCTTCTGTTAATTTGACCTAAACATCAATCCGCCACTATAATGTATTCTGTAAACTTAACATAATACATAAGTAGAAGGGGGATTTTTGTGAGGGAAAAGAGAAGGGTAACGGCATTAGCTATGGTTTTAGTTGTCATGCTAGTTGCAGGATTTGTATTGACCGCATCAATGCCAGTGCAAGCAGCAACCTATCCTGTACTCAAGCTAGGGAGTAGAGGTCAAGCGGTTTCCCGTTTGCAACAAGCGCTAAAAAACAAAGGATATTTCACCTATCACAAGATAACAGATTATTATGGTACCATAACTAGAGACGCTGTAATCAGGTTCCAGCGAGATTACGGGCTTATTGTGGATGGTATGGCGGGACCACAAACCCAGAAGACTCTGTATGAGGGTAGTTCAGACAATAGCTATAAAGGTCTACTATATTTTGGTATGTATAACGAAAGAGTTAGAAATCTTCAAAATGCTCTTAAGGCAAGAGGCTATTTTAGGGGTACTGCCACTGGTTATTACGGACATGTAACTGAGAATGCTGTTATAGCTTTTCAGATAGACAATAGACTTAGAATAGATGGCATAGTAGGACCTGAAACCCACAATGCCCTGTTCAATAGCAAGCCTAATTCCAGTGCACCCACTGATAGAAATTCCGTTAGTGCTAAAGAAAGGGATGACATCTTCTGGCTAGCGAGAATTATTCACGCTGAATCAGATGGTGAATCTTATATTGGTAAAGTAGCTGTAGGTAGTGTAGTCATGAATAGAGTAAAATCTAAAGAATTTCCTAATTCTGTCTATAATGTAATATTCGAATACTATCTCGGTATACCCCAGTTTAGCCCTGTTGCAGATGGAACTATCTATAACAATCCGAGTTCCGATGCCATTAAGGCAGCAGAAGAAGCTTATTGGGGGAAAAAACCCGTTGGGGATGCCTTATACTTTTTCAATCCTCAGAAAGCCGCTGGTAACTGGATAGTAAATAACAGGCAATATATTACCACCATAGGCAACCATGCATTTTATAGATAAGGGAAAATCCTCTCATCTTAAGAAGGTGAGAGGATTTTCTTTATGGATTCATAGATGAATAATGGCAATCCAATTATGGAGATAGTATCCTTTTCCAAATCATTATAAAAGTTTTCGATAATACTTATCTGTTCTTTGGTAGGGGTGTAGAAGCCAAATTGGCATTCCATCAATATTTTAGTTAAATTGGTCATGTTTGTATTTTGATTTATTAGCCATGTATCTACCCGTTGGGCATATCCATAGGGTGTTTCTCCTGATTGTAGAGGAAACCCATACAAACTAAGCAGCCATAGTATTTGTTGGTAATAGAAAAGGAGCTTTTTCCTGTTTGAAAACTTCCGAGGTTTAAGCTTTAATATATAATACCTATAACATAAAAGTACAAGGAGAGCTAACAGCATAACAGCTAAGGATATAAACAGAGTATAGGCAATCCATGGAGACTTGGATTCGGATTTACTATGGGAGGACTCACTTATATCCAAGTCCAAATTAGGTGTTTGGTTATTCTCCCTATTTTGTCTAAGGTATTCTTCCCAATAGTTTGTGTAAGATGGACCTATTCCTGGCGAGCCTACGCCGTTTACAACCTGAGAACGAGGAGTAGGATCAAAAGGAATCCAACCTATGTTTGGAAAATATACTTCTACCCAAGCATGTGCATCGCTTTTCCGAACGTTGTACATGTCGTTTAAATAGGGTTTAGGAGGCATTGCAAAACCTTCTATATATCTAACGGGGAGGCCAACAGCCCTGCCCATAACAGCCATAGCAGTTGCAAAATAGGTACAATAACCCTCTTGCAGGTCGAAGAGAAAATAGTCAACAAAATCTCGACCTGGTGGTGTATAAGGAGTGTCCAAGGTGTATGAGAAATTGTCCATAAGATAATTCTGTATTTTAATGGCTTTGTCAAAGGGTGAGAGGGCATCTTCCGTGATGGTAAGGGATAAATCCACCACACGCTTAGGTATGGTATCCGGAAGTTGTGTATAATTCTGCTCTATATAATTCTGTTTGGATATTTCATTGCTTTCTTCTATGTCTTCAGCTGTGTTTATGGATAGATTGCTATACTCCTCTATAAGGTCTTTAAACTTCTGATTTCCAATGTTGGGTATTATCCCTTCTATTATATAGAATTCTTGGTCTTCTAAATCCCTTGATGTAAAGCTTTCTCCCTTATTATTAAAGTACGGTACAAAGGAGTTTTTGCCTCCAGGCATAATATTGTGTACAAACTGTGCATTGAAGAGTACGCTGGACTTGAGCCCAACATGTTCAATGCTTATATGGTAAGGTACTAAGAGATTTTGTTCAATAAGTCGGTCAATAGCCTTCTGGTCTTTCCACATAGCTTCATCCAAGTCATAAGCCCTCTCCTTTACCGACTCCAATGACCGGTTGAAAAGATTGTACCTCCTATCATCGGTGGTATCCTTCCAAGATGTACCGGTATAAGTATTCAAAACGCTGCCTCTAAGGTAAGTCGGTATTGAAGAGCGTACTTTTAGTGCTACATCGCCTTCTATCTTAACAGGTCCACCTAACTCCTCATTTGACTGTGCAAACCCGGTGGAGGATAAACGAAAAGGTTGACGTGGGTCTGTAAAGACGGATGAACCAAATCGTTTCTCACGAATCTCATCGGTTATATCCTCTAGAGCCTGCCATTTTAGATGGGTTGTATCCTTAGGTATTGCAATAAATGCAGTTAAAATGATTATTATAGATAAAGGCAAAACCCAAGCCAGCCAAAGGCCATGGTCGGGCAAATGGGCTGATATAGGCAAACTTCTGTATCGTTTACTTGCCATAATGACGATTAAAGAGAAACTAAAAATCCAAAGGTAAGGTGTAATCTGTGTATGACCGTAAAACCATTCAGTTCCCAACAGCACTGCACCTATTATTAGAGATATAATAAAGGAGCTCCGTTTGATAGCGAAAATAAATAGTATAAGAGATAATATTCCCGTCACCAATAGGACGAAAGGAAAAACAAAGCTTTCATTAAACGAGATTAACCCTATAGGATAAAGAGCAGCCCACTGCAAAAAATCCAAAACACGGGCACTCCAATCCTCAGGCAAAGGGCTATTAAAGAGCCAAAGGATTATCAATATAACCATGACTATTGGCAGAGTTATTCTAAGGCGTATAAATAATATGGATAATATTATATAAAAGATAAGACCAATAAGTAGTGTTTTGTAGAACGGTGCTGGTAGATATAATGATGTAAACAAGGATTGGGCTAAGCTACCTACCATGGAAATAAAAATAATACCATTTATGATTAATTCCAATAATGACTGTTTTCGCATATCTAAAATGCCTCCAATACTTTATCCAGTCTGTTATCGGTGTCTACGACTATCGTAGTTATTCCTTTTTCCGTAAGCTCGTCGATAATCTGCTTATCATGTCTATCATTCTTATCCGGATCTTTAACATAGAATAACAGTACAGATACTCCGCTTTCCTTAATCTGAAACAGAATATTGAATAGTTCAGCAACCAGGTGTTGGACAACCAAGAATAAACCGGATCCCCTGTTCAACTTGTGATATTCCATTCGTAACACCTCTGCCATGCTAAATGGGCTGCTAAAGGAGAGATTAGCCAGAAAACCGTATATGTTGTCGAAATCTTGATGATTCTTGCCTATTAAGTTGTGGCGAGTATCTGTATAGGCTATGAGCTGAACCGGAATCCAATTTGATAATAAATAGTGGATAATAGCTGTGCTACATTCGATAACCTGATCTTGGATCTGATAGTAAACAAAATCCCCACGAAGGCTGTAGTTTGTTTCAACAAAGAGATGAACATCTGGTTGGGTATTGGTTTCATATTCTTTGACTAAAATCTCTTGAAACTTAGATGATACCTTCCAATGAATCTTTTTTAGTGGATCTCCAAACCGATATTGTCTAATGCTAGATATATTCGAGAATTCCTGGCTATTCATCATGGCGGTGTTTTGGCTTCCTTCTTGATCAATTTGCGGTATGGGAAGTTTCGTTAAGTTGAGTATCCTAGGCCAAACGTCCAAATAAAGAGGACGATGATATGATTTGCTTGTTAGATCCATAGAGAAACTAAAAAGTCCGAATATATCACTTACCTCAACCTTGGTAATGCCCAATGCGAAACGACCACGTATAATGCAATCAATCTCCTCACTAATTACATGTCGTTTGAAGGGGAGGATCCCACAAAGAGAAGTCTTTATATGCCCAGTAATCTGGGAATCAAGGACTTGATAATGTACCTTTATAAAAGGATAGATAAAGAGTTTATCGTTATGGATTTCTATTTGAAGTAAAGCGGGATTGCCCTTTACGACTCGAGAGGGAGTAATGCTCTGCATATATTTAAAATCAGCTAATACCCAAATATTCGTAATTAGGGAATAAAGCAATATGGAAGAACATATTCCCAAGCCTATAAAGTATATTCT
>JAWLDD010000056.1:0-8387 GCA_041686815.1 Candidatus Atribacteria bacterium
AATACTGAACAAAAAGCACGAAAAAATGTACTTCTATATATAATCATTAAAAATGGTTTAAATTCATATTACGGAATTTACAAGGGGAAATGTTATGAAGCTTGTCTCAAGCACGAAAAGCCAGTCATTTTCATTTGTAACATTTAATCCATAACTTGCATATATATTAACAATAAATGAATAACCCATTTTATTGTATAAGTGCAAATGAACAGGCGATACGCTTATGCGTGTGCGGCTGGGCCTTTTATAAGGCAGTGGATATATATAAAATCCATGGGACATTGCGTTAAGTAACGTTCCATGGATTTTTTAATAGGTTGTAGGAGGTATTTTAATGGAAAAAAATAATTTTAGAAAAGTACAACTAGTTCTCTCCGTCATTCTATTAGCTAATTTACTCGTAGCAACACTAAAAATCATAATAGGTTTATTAATCAAAAGTGCAAGCATGACAGCAGATGGATTCCATTCCCTTGCGGATGGTTCTTCTAACATTGTCGGGCTAATCGGTATTCATTTTGCTTCCAAACCTGAAGATGAGGGACATCCTTATGGGCATAACAAATATGAAACATTAGCAGGGTTATTTATATCCGTTATGCTATTTTTCGCTGGTGGAAAGGTAATTATAGAGGCAATACAAAGGTTTATAGAGCCAATTATTCCCCAAATAACTATAGAGAGCCTTATGGTGCTAATCTTTACTTTGATAGTTAATATTGTCGTTTCTGTTGCAGAATATAGAAAAGGAAAGGAGCTTAACAGTCAAATTCTTATTTCAGACTCAATGCATACAAGAAGTGATATTTATATATCATTAGGGGTTTTAGCCACTCTTGTAGGTGTCAAATTAGGGATCCCCCCTATAATCGATCCTATAGTTTCATTAGTAGTAGCTGCATTTATCATCCATTCCAGTTATGAGATTTATAAACAAAATAGCGATATACTTCTTGACAGTGCTGCTATTGATGCCCAAGAGATAAAAGATGTTGTAATGAGTTTTGAAGATGTTAAAGATGCTCACAAAATTAGGAGTAGAAGCAGCATCAATTATCTAAATATTGACTTACACATAGTAGTTAATCCAAAATTGGATGTTGAAAAATCTCATAGACTAGTTCATGATATAGAAGATGCTATCAAATCTAAATTTAATAAAAATTCGCAAGTTATAGTTCATGTCGAACCTGATAAATAACCCCTAGTTAAGATTAGCAATCTTCTTCCTCAACTTAGTCGTTTTGTGCTTTATAGCAAATGGCTTTATTTTATTTCTTCTTAACCAATACTCCGGCATCCATTTCACAAACTGTGTTGCACAGTACCTCAATATCCAGCGGATTGTGGGATGCAAGTAAAATTGTTGTACCTTCTTTATTAAGCTGCAAAAATAATTCCCGCATGTCTTCTACACCTCGGTTATCCAGACCATTCATGGGTTCATCAAGAACCAACAAGCGCGGACGCTCCATAATAGCCTGTGCTATGCCTAGTCTCTGCCGCATGCCCATTGAATACTTGCCCACCGGTTTTTTGCTCGTTGAATCAAGTCCTACGGTGTTCATTACTTTCTTTATACGTTTTCTGTCCACTCTGCCATGTAGACCAAACAGCCATTTCAGGTTGTTATATCCGCTTTCAGTTGGAATAAAACCCGGTACTTCTATGATCATGCCCGTATCTGGCGCAAAATTGCATTCAAGACCGATTTTTCTGCCAAATACTGTGACACTGCCCCTTGTGGGCTTTAAAAATCCAAGTATACACTTCATAAGAACAGTCTTGCCGGAACCATTACGTCCAACAATTCCATGGATCTTTCCAGCTTCAAAGGCGATATTTATGTCTTTAAGAATCATTTCTCTTCCAAAAGCTTTGTTTAGATTTTCAACAATAATGGCATTAGTCATTAGGATTTCCTCCCAAAAAGGTAAATTGAACTCTTTGAACCGAGAAAAAAGACGATGTTATCAACATAAGGTTGATAATACTAAAGATAAAGTGGGATTGTGCTATCGTAGGAAGCTGGTCATAACCAAAATTATGCATGATATAGGTTGCTTGCTGCAGCGGTGAAAGCCATGCTGCCAGGATATTAGCATAGTATTGAAGGTTCTCATTGAGTTGGAGCCAGACCATAAAGCGATCAGGTGTCAACAGATATGCTAACAGGCTCATATATATCATGGCAGACATACCCGCCTTTCTCCCATATCTCAGAGAGGCAGCAAGGTTTAACGCAGTCAACATCAATGAATATTGTGCCATCAAAAAGAAGATGTGGATGGTACAAGAGTAAGGTTTGGTAAGCTTTATAGTTTTACGTACAACATTCAAGGCTACTTCAAATGATGCAGGTGAAAAACTTAAAAGGGTTGCCGTATCGCTCCATCTATTTGCCAAAAACCCGTTGCTTGCAGACAATACTACAGATGAGAGGAATATAAACAAGGTGTAGCCAATACTAACTACTACCGCTGTAAGCACTTGCCCTAGTAGCCAGTTTAAACGATTTGCACGGAAAACCAGGTAAGCAGCAGATGCATCCATCTGCGGGATTCGAGATAACAGCAATATAAGCGCCAGCGATACAAATAAAATGCTATCGCTATCGGCAAAGCACCAGATGAAAGGCTCAAAAATCTGTATATCCGTCAGGAATTCATATGAAAGTGAAATGGTCTTTTCAGTTAGGAGAAAGCAAATAAGAAATCCCATAAACAAGCTCATGATAAGACGAGGATTCTTGCGCAACATCCGTAGATTCCAAAATAGGCAATTAAGTACACAATAGATGTTAAACATAGTGCCTCATCTCCTTACGCAAGACAGCAGCGTACAGTACTGCCACTATTGAAAAAAAAATGCATAAAACCACAATGCCATCCGTTTCCCCGGACAGCCAGTACAATGGATCAACAAACTTTATCCCGATGAAAAAACGTGACGATAACATAAAGAGGGCAAAACTCATGGCTGTTGGGACTGCAATAGCGCTTACCATGTCTTTGGATAGCAACGCTCCTATTCCGCCAATAAGAGAAAAGACCATCGCCGACAGTAGCCGTGCAAACACCATATGTGCTGGGAATGAGGCCGCCGTACCAGGACTTAAAATCATTAGCAGTCCGGCAAATAGCAATACTCCCAGGAATTGAGAAAGGGCAGTTGCAAAAATAGTTGATAATAACTTGCTGATAACATAGGCATCGCGACCGCTTCGAAATATTGCCATCCGTGCTGCACCTGAGGACAACTCCAAAAAAGTGTTGGCTGAGTATGGCAGCGATGCTAGCAACGGCAGTGATAAAGCACTACCAGATCCCGACAACGCTTTGACCAGCAAATCCAATGGATCCATCATGGCTCCGCCATGCAATACCCAATAGGAATCTGGACCTAATTCAAGCCAGAGGCTAGCAATGGTGGCTATAACAGTGATGTAAAACCATATATTCTTTTGAGCTCTCAATAGGTCTAATAATATAATTCTCATATCCTAATACCCGTAGTCACGGTCAATAACCGTACCATCAATAGCGTTGATGGTCAGCTCCGAATTCCCCCATAATTTCCCAAAATCCTTCCCATGAGCATATCCACCAGTTCCAAACAGTGTACGGTGACCGTAGAAATCCCACACCGGAGTATAATGGTAACTGCCGTCGGGTTGACGAACTGCCATGTAACCAAATTGGATTTTGTAAACCTCCATGGTATTTTCCTTAAGATCTGCATTTCTTTCTAGATGCTGAATGCTCAACAAGCCAACTTTTGCGAAAATATCCATTATCTGATCAAAAGAGAGCAGCTGGCAATCCTGCTTTATAACCTTACCTACATCATAAGGGTTGTTATAGCTTAAATAGCAAACACCGTCATCCCGCACAATAATGGTGATTACCCCAAGTCCAGAGGTATAGTCGTAATCGTTGGAGCAGCTTTCACCACCGTAGTCATCATTTACTGGTATACCGGCAATATGCCGTGTATAACGGAATATATAGTATTGGGGATTTTGCACTACTTCAAAAACCGGCATTTGGCCATAACTTGTCATCTCATAGTCAGGGCTTATAGCATGGGCCTCTTCATCTGCAAAGCTACGGGCTTCTTCCAGGGAAATGGTACAGCCCTCTGCTTTACCGTCAGTCAATGGCAAAAGGTCACTGCCCTGCAAATTGTAACGACTTTTTAAGTATTCAAGCCTGGGCTGCCATGCCAGCTTTCCTGTTCTTTGGTTTATACCATAGCTTACAGATATAGAATGGTAATCCCTACCGCTGTAGAATTCATCCTCGTTATAAATCCACAATGAATACATGCTAAAGCCGGTCTCTGCCCTATCTTCATTATTTTCCTTTTTTATGCCATGTCCGTCATACTTCTCTCTAGTAGCCTGATCTATCCAGACAAGATCTTCTTTATGACGCTCTATAAATGAATGAATTTCATCCTCCGTAAAAGGCCGAGGAATAGCCTCTACTATATTAACAGAGTACACCTTTGGCACTATTACCTCTGCGTTCACAGTAATGGATGATATACCCGTATCCGATACGTAGCTTGCCTGGTAAGTAGAAGGAACACCTAACCGATCGGCAATCAGCTCCCCCCTCGCGCCTCCAGAATTGGTTTCTCCCGATCCTAAGATCTCAGGTTTTTCCCCAGCATTGCAGCCTATAATAACCCATAACAATATCATTAAAAGAAGGCTAGTCATAATTTTGCGCATCATAGCTTTACCACCTCATTGATATCATACATCTATCTCTTTCTTTATGTCTCCATCAAGTTGTAGAAGAGATGTCATCAAGATGTAAAATCGATGCTGTTACCCTAGTACCTTGCCCAGGCTTACTCTCTATAGAAATGCTGCCGCCATGATGCTCTGCGATCAACTTGCAGATTGTCAACCCCAGCCCTACACCACCACTGATACGGGAACGAGCTGCATCCACCTTAAAAAATGGTTCAGTGACCAAGTCCACATAAGCGGGAGGAATCCCACATCCCTTATCAGAGACCGAGATGTAAGCAGTCTTTCCTTTATGGTAGATGTCCACATTTACCCTCTCCCCTATGGCTGATACTCTTATTGCATTATCTATGAGGTTTCTCATCATAGACAGTAAAAGGGTCTCGTCTCCATATAATCCAAATGATTGGCAATGTATGTCGACTTTGGATCCGTAGAAATCTTTAAGTTTTTCAGCAAGGCGATTGGCTGGAAATACCCTTTTATCGATCTGTCCCTGTTCTGTTAGGTTAATAAGCTCCATCAGCTTTTGTGAGAGCGCTTCTGTATGCTTACCAGCGGCTAATATCTTCTGGGCACAGGCTATACGCTGCTCTTCACTAAGTGGCATATGAAGTAAGCTGTCTGCATAACCGATAATCGACATCATAGGTGTTTTCAACTCATGACCCAATGCCCCCAATAGAAGTTGCCTTCTATGTAGTTGATCATCCAGTGAACTTATCTTTTCTTCAATGGCAGCTGCCATTTGATCAAAGGCTAATGATAACTGACCTATTTCATCTTTTGTTTTTAGCTCCGTACGTCTGAAATATTCCCCACCTGCAATCTGAGTCGCAATTTTTGTCATTTTCTGTATCGGACGTAATGTAAAATGCATAATGACTGCTGTAAGGAATGCAATACATATACAGGCAAAGAAAACAATAAACACAGAGATCCATCTCAATTGAGAGATTCGTCTCTGAGTTTCTGATATATCCAGACCCATAATAGCAGTGAAATTTTGGTTTGAGATGGTGAAGAAGCAGGCTCCTATAAGAAAGCTGCCTTTCTCAGTTGATAGCTGAACTATGGGGATTTGGGCCATTCCATTTTCAACAGTAGTGAGAGAAGGGATTTCTGTATCAAAATAAACATCATTTGGAACAATGGGTATGTTGTTGAATAGATACTGTCCATCTTGGGATAGAGAATAATAAGTATTATGTCTCTTTAAAAAGTGTGCATAGGTGGAATAATAGTAGGAAACTATACTTCGAAGGGTGATTTTTTGGATCTTTGATGTATCTGTATTCACTACAAGGGTAACATTTCTACAAAGCAAGCTGAGTGATTCGCGCACATTTTCTTCATCTATACGCTTCAAGGTGTTTTCCTGAATGCCGTTGAAAGCAATGAGACATACTCCCAGTACAACTATAATAATGGCAGCTGAGATGGCCGTAAGTTTTATCCAAAGCTTCAACAGCTCACCTCCAATTTATAGCCTACCCTATGCACTGTGATAATTTTATCATGCCAATTAAGCTTTTTACGCAATTGGGCCACATGATTATCTACCGTACGGGTTTCGCAAAAATACTCATCTCCCCAGACCTGGCGTAAAAGCTGTTCACGTGTCATTACAATATTAGGATGTTTCATAAACATAAGCATCAATTCGTATTCCATGGGCTTTAGATCCACTATTTTTCCACTGGCTTCTACTCTCCGCTCGGCTTCCCAGACAGTCACACCGTTCATTGAAATAACAGAAGGTGCTGGATGTCTGCGGTTCAGCACTTTTTCCATTCGCACCAACAGTTCAAGAATATCAAAGGGCTTTACGAGATAATCCTCAGCGCCAAGTCGTAGGCCTCGTACACGATCAGCGATTTCCTGTTTCGCCGAAACATAGATTACCGGAATATTAAACTTATGCATATAGGGCAAGAGTTCAAAACCATCCATTACTGGCAGCATAATATCCAGCAATGCAATATCATACTTGTGCCTATTTATAGCAGCGAGAGCCTGTTCTCCGTCTGTGACGGTATCACAGTGATAGCCAGTAATAGTTAGATTCATTTCAAGAAGCTCAGAAATAGACGGATCATCTTCTACGATTAGAACTCTGTACATATGCATCCCCCATAGCCAGTTTAACATGAAAAACTGATATAGAGCAAGCTTATGTCAATAACAATATGTAAGCAAGTTGTAATTAATTATAATGTTGTTACTTCTTAATCGTTCACGATTTTATTTAATTCATATTAGTGGTCAACAATATTCTAGTTCTCCTTCTTACCACACCATTGGATAGCATTCTTAAGTATCTTCTGATACTCCTCATTAAGCCAGACCTCAACATTATGACCGGGTGTTAGTACACAGATACGCCCATTCCCTCTTCTTAGGGTATAGCCACCTGCTTGCGCTCCATGCTCGGAGAAAGTTGTCATGAAAATATCCGCATCCTCTGCAATGACATTAATAAAGTAGTGTTCATCCTTTTCTGTAAAGCTAGCTGCTCCTGCCATGATGGGATGTACTTTTAGTGCAATCATAGTTACAGGACACTGCTCGGGATGGTGGGTAAAAAAACAACCTATTAATTCAGTAAATATTTTTTCATCCCTATAGCTGGCAGTACCTGAATGGGTAACCAATAGGCCGCCACCCTGCTCAACATAATCAACAAAGGCTTGCTGGAGCTGGGCTGTCATCCATTTATCCCGATTCTGTGAGTTTACATTATTGGATTTGCTGAATATGATAACATCATACTCGCCCATTTTTTCTGGAGAAATCTCAGCAGAATCTTCTGTTACAGTAAAGGTATAACCATACTCCTTAAGAGGTTCCAGCCCTTGACGTACAACTTCACCTGGATGATAGTAATCATCGCAAATCAACCAGATATTCATCATTTACACTCCCTTTTATCTTGATATCTTTATATAGCCGTTTCTTAATGTCTCTTGAAAGATTATATCACATATTTTCTGATCTCGGTCTTAAACTCCAAGGTTAGCTCTTCCAACTGCTGTATATACTCCATTAGCTCTTTTATCTTATCAGAGTATTCCATTACCGTAGCACTCATCTCTTGGGAAGAAGCAGAATTTTCCTCTGCAATAGCAGAGAGGGAATGAATATTCTCAAATACACTAGTCATCAGAGCGGTTTCATTTGAAAGACGCTCTACCAGTTTTGAGATCTCATGAGCCACAGCCGAAACCTGGTTGGTAGCCTCCATATTTTCTTGTGAAACTTGGCCAAGGGTTCTATTGCTTTCTTCCAATTGTACGAACTGATCCGTTATCTCCTGTACCACTGAGCCTATCTCCCCTGTGAAGTTTACCAGGTTGTCATTTATCTCCTTTACAGCATTTCTTGTAGTCTCTGCAAGCTTTCGAATTTCATCAGCTACTACAGCAAATCCCTTGCCCGCTTCACCTGCTCTGGAAGCTTCGATGGAGGCATTTAGTGCCAGTATATTTGTCCTATTGGAAATAGAAGCAACGGTGTTTACAATCTCCAAACTTTCATTGGCCTCTTCAGCCAGGTAATTTGCACGCTGATTCACCTTTGCGAAATTATCTTTGACCTGTACCAACATCTGGGTTACATTTTC
>JAWLDD010000056.1:8397-10237 GCA_041686815.1 Candidatus Atribacteria bacterium
CTTTGTGAGATTTGGTTATGGTCTTGACGGTTTCCTCTAGATACTCTTTCTCTTTTATCTCCATTTCAGCGATATTGTTGATGTTGGTTACGCTGCTCTCCAAACTGACTATAGCTTTTTCCGTCTCCTCTGCCTGATGGGAGGCCCCATAAGCAACCTCTTGCACTACGTTAGATATGCTATCGGAAAGGGCTGCCATATTATCGGCTATTTCACCAAACTCCTTTGTAAACCTATACATATCGTCTGTTCCGCCTTTTAGCACCAAAAAGTCTTTGCGGATATTTTCCTTTATGGTATTGAACAGGGAAGAATAGCCTTCAAATCCATCCCCTGTCACTATATCTGTCTTTCCTGAGAAATCTAAGTCGCCCATTAGCTCCAATTCTTTTCTGAAGTCTCTCATTGGTCGTAGAATTACCAAGGATACAAGCATAGCTGCGATGAAAGTGATTCCAGTATGAATAAGCCCTTCCGTTAGACGGTTTTGTATGTCGGGCAATATATAGACCAGTCCAATGATTAGAGATGTATAGAGGGATATCTTGATAGGAATATTCTTAATAAATCCAAGGGACAAAATTCTATTGACGGTATGGTTTCTAATGGCACCATTCTGCTTTTCAAATTTGAGTTTTACATTGAGAAAGTTAACCCCTTCTGGAGTCTGTCCCCTTTCCAACTCGGTCCACTCCAGCCCTTCATCAAATACCTTTGCGCTTCCTTCCAGCAACCCAATAAAATAGTCAAAAAAGCCTCTCTCTGAAACATACCTCATTATTGCCTCTGTTGGGGATAATTCCTCTACTAATAAGCGAGGCGGTTTGGCTCCTTTTATCTTTTTGGTTATTAGAGTATGCACATCGTCCATTAGGCTGATAAAGCCCTTTAGATTTTTTCTGTCAAAATAAGAAGGGAACCACTCTCTAAAGGTATAGATATTATTTCGTCCCAGCTCTCTTAAAATAGTAGACTCATTTTCTCCAGCCTCTTTGGCGACAGAAGCAAAGAATGCTTTTACTTCTCCATCATCAATATCCTCTAGAGGAGATATAATCCTATCTACAGGCCAGTTAACTGCATTTAAAGCTCTATTTATTTTATCCTCCCCATATAACCTCTTAAAGGTTCTAATCCATAGCGATACAACAGTACCCTTCATGTTTACCCTCCTTGCTCCTACTCCCTATGTTTTTTAACATTTTCCACCTTAATACCATATTCATCTAAGAATTTAAGTTAAATATACCATACTTTACCTGCTACAACAATGCATTTCTTGAAATTATGTAATATATTGTCGGTTTAACTCATATTTAAACCAACAATATCATGATGTAACAATAAAACACTAAGAGAAGGGAATATAGGGCTTTAATAAGACCGCCAAATTGGCAACTATTTGTACGCAGTTACAGAGCGTGTTTTTGCAGGTATTTATGTCAGAGTTTCTTGTATTCCATGGCTGCTCCGTATCGTAATGCTTATTGGAATATCTAACGAATTCAAAGACTTCGTTAATGGCATCCCTAATATGGCCACTTTCTATCAGTCTACCGGTATTTTCATAAAGAACTGTTGTTTTTCTAGTTTGCTAATGGCAATATATAAATGCTTAGTCTGTTTAAATGATATCCCATTGTTACATAAAGCACACTTCGGGGATATAAGCTCTTCCTGTTCAAAAACCGTTCCACAGACATCGCATTGATCCCCCCTCGTGTCTTTACCGCATGTGGGACACTTACCCAAGACTAACCTGTCAGCTAAGAATTTTTGGCATGTATCACAATATACCTGAGGTAAGCTTTTCTCATATACATATGGACCTGAGTATAAT
>JAWLDD010000057.1:0-10205 GCA_041686815.1 Candidatus Atribacteria bacterium
CCATCATATATATACACATAATTTTGCATGTTTATAGCAGTACATACATGGATAGGTATCATCTTTATCTTTTGCCCAACTATAAGTCCTGTCTTTCCGTCTTTAGCGGTTATAATGCCATGCTCCTCATTCATTCTGGTTAGGACTAAGTTTTCATTTCCTTCTACAATAGCGTAGGATGGATAGTAATAGGGCGGTTGATTGAGCAGTATATCCATGGGGAAGGTTTTGGTGCCTCCATCAATTATGGCATAGTCTTCCCTAGGGGTACTGACCACTGTAGCGTAAATATGGGCAGCAACATCCTCCAGATTAGTAATTCCTTCCTTATAGAGCATATAGTCCTTGAATATATAGGTTCCAGGCCGAATTTCTGTCACCAATCCCGTCTTTGCCACCGATTCACCTGTAGGGGTTGAGCCAGCACTAATATCTCTAATATCAATGCCTTGATCTTTTATCTCCTGGGCAATCTCCTTCATCATGAGACCTTCTTCAAATCCAGCAGCCTCCTTGTCCACAGTTGCTTGTCCCTTATGCACCAAACCTTTGAATGTATAGATTCCCGTCAAGTTGAGGTTGGACATTTTGCTGATATGCTGAGCCAAATTGACTGCCTGTTGCCTTATCACTCCGGTGCGCTTTGCTCCGGTATCCACCTCCATCCTAACCTCAAAACTTATACCTGCTTCTTTGGCTGCCTCATTGAGAGCCCTCGCCCCTTCCAAACTGTCCACTGCAAGAATAAGCCGTTTTATCCCGGCTGCTAGCTTTATAGCTCTTTTTATCCTAAAATCTCCTACCAAAGGATAAGCGATAAAGATATCATCTATACCGCCTTCTGCCATAACCTCAGCTTCGGAAACCTTTGCGCAGGTAATACCACAGGCCCCATACTCCAGCTGCAACTTCGCGAAGAGCAGCATTTTATGGGTCTTAATATGTGGTCTTAATTTACAGTTGTAAGTATTAGCAATATCTTGAAATTCTTTAATGTTTTCCTTAGCCTTCTCCATATCTATTACAATACATGGGGTTTCAAGGCTATCCACTAAACGTGCATCCATTGCTCATCCATCCTTTTCAATTATAAATAATGATGACTCAATTTCGGTAAAGTTAAAGCAGCTAATTAGCTGCTTTAACTTTACCATACGATGTCCATATATTGATTAGCAATAGCAATCAAAGCTAGAACCGATTTCTATCAGCCCATAGTCCCAACGCTGGATTGCTAATATAGAATATCTCCTCACCGTTTTCCAATGTGTTAAATCCATCCTTTAGCTTTTTTGGATCATACTTTTCCAGTGCTTGCTCTAGGGGCATGTACCTATAGTTGACTCCTTCCACTTCCTCCTTGGTCAAGTGTCCAGGGGCATAGGTTATTGAAAATCTACCATCCGATGAGCCGTGGATGAGATGAGCCGCTACCGATTGATTCTCATGCAGGTCTTTGTTGGCCTTAAACAACTCTAAAACCCTTTTTCTGCCCGCATATCCGTACTTCCGTATAAGCCTATCGTTCTCCTCATCCTCACCGAACTGTCTGACACCCGGAGCTAGCACTATCAGCTCACCGCCATCTTCTATAGCCATTCGCGTTCTGTACACGGATTTATTCCCTAGCCAAGTGCTTTTAAATTCCAGTTCATCCAGGTACACTACTACTTTTTTAAAGGGTTTATCCACAAACTGCAGATTCTTTTCCTGGCTGAGTTTGACTGCCTCCTCAAACAAAGACCTCTGTCGACCGATAAACAGCCCGTGGATCTTTACCCCTTCAGGGCTGTCAGTGGTAACCGTCAGCACATACATGAGGGGTATATCCTTCATAAAGTGCTCTTCACAGTAGTCAAAGACCTTGCGCACTGGAGAATGATCTTTGCCCATAATCCTCTCCATACCAAAGACGGCTCCTAGCATATGGCTTTTGTTTATTATATTAATGCCACCGCAGCCTACAAGGATATTCTTGCTGTAGTTGGCCATACCCACCACTTCATGGGGTACTACTTGGCCAATAGAGATAATCAGATCATAGCTTTTATCCAGTAATCTTTTGTTGACTTCAACATCTATTGCCTCTTCCATCAACCCTTGAGAAATCTCCTTTATATATTCTCCCGGTACCTGCCCTATCCTAACCACATCCTTACGCCAGTTATGGACTATAAAGGCATCCTTTGGGATGTGGGAGCCAAAAAAAGCATCTATCTCATCATGGCTCATTGCCATATGAGTCCCCAATGCAGGCATTATATCCACTTGGCAGGTATCCTTCAGCATTCCATAATATAACCCAGTAATATCACCTGCACCTGAATGAGCCCTTGTTAAATCAGGTGGTATCAGCAAAACCTTTTTAATCTTCCTGTCCTGTCCCCTTAAAGAATCTTCCAAGGCTTGCCTAAGTTGAGTCTTTCCAATTCCATTATCATCACGGGACTTAATGCTTATATTGACCATTTTCTTCACCTCAATCCAAAGTCCTGCTGTACCAATCTATATATCTTTGATACCTTTGTCTGTAGAATCCAAACTTCTTATGGTTGGGCATGATTTTGTTTTTGGAATGCAGCTCAAAATCCTGAAGGGAATTGAGCTCTCCCAAAACCTTTAGAGCAATGACCACAGCACCCATTATGGATGCATGCTCCAGGTCAAAGGTATATATCTCCCTCTCAAAGATATCCGCTGCCATCTGAAGCCAAAGCTTGGAGTTTTCAATGCCACCGGATATCCTAATCTCTACGGGAGGTTTACCTACACCGGAAAGTATCTCATAGCATTGATATAGGTTGAATAATACTCCTTCCAAAATCGAATAGTACATATCTACAGTGTCATGATGTCCTCTGATACCTTCAAATCCACCAAGCCTTGCTCCTCTCCAGCCTGGAGAACGCTCTCCGTACAAAAAGGGTAGAAATATTGGCGCATCAGAAAGGTCCTTTTGGTCTATCATGGCCTCTAATTGACCATAACTGTATTCTCCTCTATTTAGCTTCTTCACAAACCAATTAACGCAATTGCCCGCTCCAGATGTAGCTGCACCTGCCAGCCTCTTTCCCTCAGCGGTATAGTAGCACCAAGTTGATGGTTTTTTGGGTATTATAGGGTTATCGGTAGACATTCTAATAGCACCGCTGGTGCCTACCGACATAGTCATTATTCCATCCCCCAGTGCTCCTGCTCCTATCTGATTCAATGCACCGTCAGGCCCGGTTATCACTACCGGAATATGGGGCTTTACATTCAGATACTCTGCTGCTTCAATTGTCAAAGGAGCAACATACTCAGGCTCACTAAGAGGGGCCATCTGATCAGGGGATACACCTGCAAATTCAAGGATCTCTTCATCCCACTCAAGGGTATGAATGTTCATAAACCCACTGCCCGATGCTACGCTTCTAGATTCCATTCTCTCACCGGTGAGTCGATAAAAAATATACTGGGGTTGAGAAGAAAGGAGCACAGTGCCCCTCTCTATACCCTCTTTTTCTTTTGCGTGAATCCATTTCCACAATGGAAAATTGGTATGTACCGGACACCCGGTTCTTTGATATATATCCTCTACCAAAGATCTATTCCTTTTATACGCTTCCACCGTCTCAGCAGAATCATTGTTAGCCCAAGTTAGGGTCCTACCTAAAGGATTGCCAGCTTTATCTGTGAGCAGAATACTATGCCATGTACTGCTTAATGCAACAGCATCTATACATCCATCCATGGATTCATGGGAGGAATCCAGTAAAGACTTTCCGCATTTTAGCAGTGCCCTATATACTCCTTCAGGATCTTGGGTCACTATATTGCTTATACTTTCATGAAAGGGCTGATCCAAAGCTGCAATTAAGCCCTCTGTACTAGAATAAATTATGGCTTTAGCCGATGAGGTACTAGCCTCTAGTGCTAAAATATTCATTATTTATCCATCCATTCCGTATGGAAATAGCCTTCCTTATCCACTCGCTCATAAGTATGAGCTCCAAAATAATCCCTTTGAGCCTGAATCATATTGGCTGATAGTCTTTCCCTTCTATATCCGTCAAAATAAGCCAATGCTGAGCTAAAGGAGGATACAGGTATACCATTTAAAACAGCTAAACTAATGACCCTTCTCCATCCGCTCTGAGCTTTTTCCAGAATCTCCTTGAAATATGGATCCAGCATTAGGTTTTTAAGGTTTGGATTTCTATCATAAGCCTCTTTTATCTTGTTTAAGAATTGAGCCCTAATGATACATCCTTCCCTCCACAAAAGTGAGATATCTCCCAGTTTCAAATCCCAATCATAGGCTTTAGATGCCTGATCCAGTAGCTGAAAACCTTGAGCATAGGAGCAAATCTTTGATGCATAAAGAGCATTGCCAATATCCTCTATAAGCTGTTTTCTCTCTTCATCTGTACCATCAAAATGGGGTTCCGGACCATGCAATACCTTGGATGCCTCTATCCTCTCCTCTTTGAGTGCTGAGATGTATCTTGCAAAGACAGCGTCAACTATGGTAGGTGCCACCACCCCAAGTTCCAAGGCTTCTTGAGATGTCCATTTGCCAGTTCCCTTGTTGCCTGCTCTATCCAAAATAACGTCCACCAAAGGCAGACCAGTTTCCTCATCCACTCTTCCTAGAATATCAGCGGTGATCTCTATGAGATAGGAGTTTAATTCTCCCTCGTTCCACTCCTCAAATACCTCTTGCATCTCTTGAGCTGACATCCCTAGCAGCTCTTTCATTATAAAATAGGCTTCGCTTATAAGCTGCATATCTCCGTATTCTATGCCATTGTGTACCATCTTTACATAATGCCCGGCTCCATCAGGACCAATGTAGTCACAGCATGGGATATTTCCATCTACCTTGGCCGATATATCCATCAGTATGTTTTTTACCTGATCCCAGGCTTCTTTATTACCTCCTGGCATTATGCTCGGACCTTTGAGAGCGCCCTCTTCTCCACCGGAAACCCCTGCTCCTAAATAGAGAATTCCCTCACCTTCCAGCTCCGTAGTTCTCCTTATGGTATCTTTGAAGAAAGAATTGCCGCCATCGATAATGATATCTCCTTCATCAAGAAGGGGTTTCAGATTTGAAATGATGATATCAACTGGATTGCCTGCCTTTACCATCAACATAATTTTGCGTGGTTTTTCCAAAGACTCCACCAGTTCCTCCAATGAATATGCAGGTACAATATTCTTCCCTTTGGCTGGTCCTTCAATAAACTTTTCGGTAACCTCTCGAGTACGGTTATAAACCGATACTCTATATCCCTTATCCTCCATGTTTAGCACCAAATTCTGACCCATAACTGCCAGTCCAACTAGACCAATGTTTGCTTTCATCCTTCCTACTCCTTCTCCTAATTTAGTGTCTCTAAAAGTGAATGTTTTTGCCTATTATTAAGTATGTAGAATTTTAATTATAGTCTAGCATACCGCTTTTTAAAGGTCAAACTGTAAAACTATACATAGGCCTTTGTTCTATCCTTGCATTGTCAGAATAAATATCTAAATATAAAGAGCTATAAAATGGTCCCTTAAGATGACGAATGTGGATTTATAATCAGGAGAGTGAGAATCTTGAAAACCAACAAAAAACCTGTAAACGGTCTTATTATAATTACCATTATTGCAGCAATCATGTGGTATTTTGGAAATGTATCGGAGAATCGAAATTTGGCTCGGCAACTGGAGGTCTTTGGCTATATAGGCCAGCAAAGCCAAAGCAGTGAAGATGATGAAGGATCTAATAAAATAGGATATATAAGGCCACAAGTGGTTAACGGTTTCGATGAAACACCTATAGAAGGAGCCATAGTAGTCATTCCAGAAACAAATGAAAGCTATATAACCGATGAAGCTGGATTCACCCCAGAAATAAAGATTACTATAACACCTGATGCCCATTTTCAAAGGATAAATCCAAAGAACTGGGGTGAAGTTACCCTAATAGTCTATAAGGAAGGATATATAGAATATGTTCTTCTTCATACAAATGTATGGGAAGGCCAAAACCGCAAAGGTCCTAAGATCCTTCTCTTCCCCAAAAAAAGCAAGCAGCTGGATCAGCCCATGTCCATAGTGGAAGGCCCTAATCAGCTGTGGATCAATTCCCTTGTTGAAAAATACAGACCATAGAAAGCAATGTTGTCACTATAAAAATATTCTCTCTAAAAAATCAAGAGATTGTCTAAGCTCATTGTAATCTCCATAGTTATTCCTATAGACCTCCAAAAATATTGGTCCATCATAATCCAGGGATTTTAGTTCTCTACTCAATCTGTGAAAATCAAAGATACCCTTGCCCGGCATGGTCAAACTTCTATCTTGATTAAAATCTATGGCGTGGACATTTACTATCCTATCGCTCATATGCCTAAGAAAATCCATGGCACTGTTGCCTGTTTGCATGGCTTGTTTTATGTCCAAGGTAAAGAATATGTTTTGGCTCTTGGTATGATTAAGCAGCCTATCGGCAAATTCTGGGAAGAAATACCAACACCATGACACATTCTCCCAAGAAAATTTAATGCCATGGTCTCCTGCCAAGGAAGCCAGTTCATCGCACATGGGGCCTATCCTGGCAAAATCGATGTTTGGCCTTACATTAGGCCTAAGGGGAGGTCCATGAAAAACATAGACCTTTGCCCCCAAAATCTGTGCACACCTAAAAACTCTAAGTAGAAGATTTCTTGAATCCTTCCTCTGCCTATGGCTAAAGGAAAAAAGTTGGGGTTCAAATTGAGTACCTAAAACATGAACTGAATGAACCGACAACCCATGCTTATCAATACTGTAGCGCAGCTTTTTACAGAAATCCTCTTGATATTCACTAAAGCTTCCCAAAAAGACTTCGATTTTATTGACATCCAACTCCCCAATTAGGGGAATAGATTGCTCTGTCAAAGCATCTGGATAAAAACTGGCAGTAGAAATCCCGACTTCCATAAGTCACTCTCCTATTTATACCCCTTCTACCCTAGCTCTAACGTCTAAGAATATCAATGTAGTTGCAATATACAGAATAGGTGAGATAAAAGCAGTCATTATAAATCCGGAAACATAATTCGCTATTACAGCATTTGGTGATACCAGAGAGGTTATGCCCATAATAAAGCTGATTACCCCTCCTATAATACCTACAATCAAATAAAAGAGCAGAGTTATGCCCAGCACCCTCCAGAATTTTTTGCTTACCAGTTTAAAGCTTCTACCAATAGCATTAAATCCGTAATTTTCTTCGACTGCAGTAGCTTGGTAGGTAAACACAACAAATAGACCAGTCAATATGGCCATAATGATTATAAGTGCAAGGGTTATAAACAACAGTAATATAAATCCAGCTACCTTGCCACCGGTAGGATCATTGGACATAGCGACCCCCGACAGCACTAGGGGGACTACAAGGAGCACAACCAAGATAAGCATAACTACTCCCACCCCAATATAATAGGGTATCAAAGATAGACTGGTAAGAACCAGCTTCCAAAACTTCTTAAAGGTGGTGGTCAGAGATTCTTGTACTCCCAACCTCTGTCCTCTAAAGTCATGGTATGTAAGATTGATAATTCCGCCTTGTACAAAGGGGCTTATAAAAATCATGTTGATCAATGAAAACAATAGGGTTAAGCCCTGAAAGGCAAAGATCTGCGGTAACATCTGTTCAATGGATTCAGGAGCGAATTCCGGTACAGCGTAAGGATTCTCTAATAACTCAAGCCAATTACTACTTGGCATTGCTGGCATCATTTGCTGAGTCAGGTAGGACATAATAAGGGCGAAAACACCGCCAACCACAGCACTAAACATGAGAATGGCAGGAAGATTTTTTCCGTAGACTCTAAAGGTATTATCCAAAATCTCCGAGACCGTCATCGGCTTTAATGAATTTGTTCTTTCTTCTAAAATTTCTTCTAACATCTTGACCCTCCTAATAGTTTATTCAATTGAGAAACCCTCTCCCATAACTTCTCTAACATCAGCCACCAATACAAAGGCAGTAGGATCTATCTCGTTTATTATCTCCTTTAACTTTGTGGTCTGAACCCTGTCTATTATGCATAGGATTACATCCTTTTCCTTCATGGTATATGCCCCTCGACCGTGAAGAAGGGTAACCCCCCTGTCAAGTTCCTTCATTACCCTATCCGCTATGTGTACAGAATGATCGGATATCACTATAAAAGCCTTGGCAGTGTCAATACCTTCCAATATAAGGTCTATTAGCTTGGTGCCAAGATATAAAGATACCAATGCATACAGAGCCAAAGTAGGACCAAAGACCAAGGCTGCTGTCAATACTACTAGAGAATCCACTACAAACAAAACCCATCCCACTCCGATGAAGCGGAAATGCCTATGTATGATCTTGGCAAAGAGATCCGTTCCTCCTGTTGTGGCGTTGCCCCTAAATACCAGTCCAAGGCCTACTCCCATGATAACCCCGCCATATATAGCAGCCAGGATAGGCTCATCGGTAATGGAAGGTACCTTTAGGATATCGATAAACAATGATAGTAAGAAGGTAGATATAAGGGTCTTAAGGCCGAACCCTCCTCCCAACTCCTTGATTCCCACCAAAAACAGAGGTATATTTAAAGCCAACATGGTAGCACCTACAGGAATCCTTCCTTTGGACACGTAATAGATAACCGTGGCGATACCGCTTAGTCCCCCTGGGGCTATTTTGTGGGGAATCAAAAATAGATTAAAGGCTAAGCTTGTCACCAATGTCCCAAGTATTATGTATATGTAATCCAAATACACTGTCCTATTTCTCATAACCAACCTCAATTCATCCTAAGTTTATCCAAAAAAAGGATTGCAAAAATGCAATCCGATTATATATCGATCAATCCAAAGCTTATCTGAAGACCTTCATCAACTTTAGTCATGATTTCCGGAGCAAGAAATCCTATTTTTTCCTTAAGCCTTCGCTTATCAATGGTCCTAATCTGTTCAAGAAGAATAACAGAGTCTTTCGGTAAGCCATAATCAGAGGCACTGATTTCGATATGAGTGGGCAGCTTCCCCTTATGTATTTGGGATGTAATAGCGGCAACTATTACAGTAGGGCTGTATTTATTGCCGATATCGTTTTGTACAACCAATACCGGCCTTACACCACCCTGCTCAGATCCCACTACCGGACTCAAGTCTGCATAATAAATATCTCCCCTCTTAACCATAATGCTACTCACGTCCAGTCAAGACAGCTTCATATTTTTCCAAAGCCTCAATATCGGAGTTAGCTCCTTCTTCCGTTAACTCCCTATTGATCTTAGCCATCTCCTCATATCCCTTTTTCATCTTCTCACGTATTTCGATTTTTTGCCTTTCTCTAATATAGAGTTTCATAGCTTCTCTGATGAATTCGCTTCTGTTCTTTTTTCCCATAGCTACTATTTCATCAACTTCTCGTAACAAACTGTCGGGCAAACTAACCAATATTTTTTTAAGCTCAGCCAAGACAGCACCTCCTATTATATATGGATAGATTTTACGCTTACCATATATTCAGTATTATATCCCAAAATATATAGTTTGGCAATGAAATTTGTAAGCGTGTCAATCGCTTATGCTGAAAAAGTTCTCCTCAGGTTTCCAGTTTTTATCAAACTCTTCAAAGAGGATTAGTTCGGAGATATCATTTTTCCCGCCATAATTTACCATCTTGGTAGGGACCAGCTTTGGCCATCGAAGCCACAGCTCCTGTCTGCCTTTGGATGTGCCAGTTTCCGAGGATGGACAGGTCAAAACAACATATTCTGTACCTTCATCATCAACATGGATTTTCTTTTCCACATCTTCCGACAGCCAGAAAGAGTTTAGAAAATCTCCTATGAATAAAGGCCTCTGCTGCTCCAAAGACTCTGCTTTAAATATTAAGGAATCCCCTACTTTGCTATGCTCTATCAAAACCTCATTGCCATCGCTGACAATACACTTCCCAACTAGGTTCTCGGGAGCTAACATTTGGATTTTAAAGCTGGCAGGTGTGCTGACCCACTGTTTAAAACGATATTCGCGCTGTTCCTCACCGTCCACCACTATATATGTTATAACAGTGGAATAGCTCTTTATGTCGTTGAGGGCTTTTTGGGCAGCGATAAAGATATCCTCAGGGGTCTTTGCTCCACATCCCAGAGTGCCACTGATTATTAAAAGCACCAGCCCTAAAATCAAAGCAATCCTGTAAT